>JASLAV010000839.1 GCA_030146905.1 Lentzea sp.
CGCGCCTGCAGACCCGGCAGGTCGCAGTCGTTGAACGAGATGCCGGCGAGGTTCGCCTGCCGGAGGTCCGGCGCCGCCTCGAACTGGCAGCGCTCGAACTCCAGCACGTACGGCACCTCGACCGCGCGCAGGTCGAGGACGTCGGTGACCACCCTGTCGACCACGCGGATGACGGGCGGGGTGCTCGGCCTGCGCCGAGGCAACCTCCACCCGCCACCACCTGAACCGTCGCTCTCCCCCGAGAGCCCCCGCAGCACGTCCGCCGCGGAGACCTTCCCCCTCGCCACGCGGCTAGACCGGGTCGCTCGGACCGTGGTGCGTCGGGTCGAGGACGCGCGCCAGGAACTCCTGGGTGCGCGGCTCCTGCGGGTTGCCGATCACCTCGGCCGCCGGTCCCTGCTCGACGATGTAGCCGCCGTCCATGAAGATCACCTTGTCGGCGACCTCGCGGGCGAACTGCATCTCGTGCGTCACGACCAGCATCGTCATGCCCTCGTCGGCGAGCTGGCGCATCACGCCCAGCACGTCGCCGACCAGTTCCGGGTCGAGCGCCGAGGTCGGCTCGTCGAACAGCATGACCTCGGGGTCCATCGACAGCGCGCGGGCGATCGCCACGCGCTGCTGCTGGCCGCCGGAGAGCTGCGCGGGCATCGAGTGCGCCTTCTCGCTCAGCCCGACGCGCTCCAGGTTGCGCAGCGCGATCTTGCGGGCCTCGTCGTCGGAGCGCTTGAGCACCTTGCGCTGCGCCACGGTGAGGTTCGCCAGCACGTTGAGGTGCGAGAACAGGTTGAAGCCCTGGAAGACCATGCCGATCTTCGTGCGCGCGGAGTCGATGTCGACGTCGGGGTCGGTCAGCTCGACGTCGTTGATGACGATCTTGCCGCCGTTCGGCTCCTCCAGCAGGTTCACGCAGCGCAGCAACGTCGACTTGCCGGAACCGGACGGGCCGATGATGCAGACGACGTCGCCGCGGTCGACCTCCAGGTCGATGTTCTTGAGGACCTCCAGCGGGCCGAACGACTTCTTCAGCCCGGTGATCTCGACGAACTTCCCGCTCATGCGGACACCTTCTTCCTGGCGCCACCGGTGCCGCGCCGCTCCAGGTACCGCGACAGGTAGCCGAGCGGCAGCGTGATGATCAGGTAGCAGAGACCGGCGATGAGGATCGGCGTCAGGGACGGGCTGCGGCTCAGCGTCTCCCTGCCGAACTTCGTGAGCTCGTACTGCTCGCGGAAGAGACCCAGGATGTAGATCAGCGAGGAGTCCTTGGTCAGCAGGATCAGCTCGTTCGTCAGCGGCGGCAGGATGATCCGGAACGCCTGCGGGATCACGATGGTGATCATGGCGCGGCCCTGCGACATGCCGAGCGAGCGGGCGGCCTCGACCTGGCCCTTCGGCACGGCCTGGATGCCGGCGCGGATCGTCTCCGCCATGTAGGCGGCGCCGACGCCACCGAGCGCCAGCATGACCGTGGTCAGCGGCGGGAACTGCATCTGGAACGCGATCGGCACGCCGTAGTAGATGCCGATGAAGACCAGCAGCGCGGGCACGCCGCGGAAGAACTCGATGTAGACGGTCGCGATCCACCGGTACGGGGCGACCGACGACAGCTTCATCAGCGCCAGCACGAGGCCCAGCGCGAGTCCGAACGCGAAACCGAGCACGGTGTAGAGGACGGTGTTCTTCAACGCCACGGTGATGACGCTCGGGAACATCGACTTCGCGATGTCCACGTTGAAGAAGGCGGCCCGGATCTGGCCCCAGTCGGCGAGGAACGCGACCAGCAGGGCGATGACGATCAGGAGGCCGTACTGCGCATAGCGGATGTACGCCGCTCGCTTGCGCCTGGACACAGCCATGGAGGCTCCTAGCAGTGTGGTTCGGACAAGCGGCGGGGCCGGCACGGCGTGAGCCGCACCGGCCCCGAAGCCATGGGGTTACTTGCTCTCCGGCTTCTTGCCGAACCACTTCTCGTAGATCTTGTCGTACTCGCCGCTGTCCTTGGCCTTCTTCAGGACCTCGTTCACCTTCGACTGGAGGGCGGTGTTGCCCTTCTTGATGCCGATGCCGTACTTCTCACCGGTGTCGAACTGCTTGGTGACCTCGGTGTCCGGGAACTCCTTGGCGTAGTCGAAGAGCACGCCGTTGTCGTTGATCGCCGCGTCGACCGCGCCGGTGCGCACGGCGGTCTCCATCAGCGGGAGGTCCTCGAACTGGACGACGGTGTAGCCGTTGGCGGCCGCGTTCTCGTTCGCGTACTTCTCACCCGTGGTGTCCTGCTGGACGCCGAGCTTCTTGCCCCTGAGAGCCGTGAGGTCCGAGATCCCGGAGCCCTTCTTCACCAGCAGTGCCTGCGAGGCGTCGAAGTAGGGGTCGGAGAAGTCGATCGCCTGCTTGCGCTCGTCGGTGATCGTCATGCCGGCGGCGGCCAGGTCGCACTGGTTCGCGCTGAACGACGTGCCGGAGGTGATCGTCTCGAACGGGGTGTCGAAGATCTGCTGCGTGACACCCAGGTCCTTGGCGACCAGGTCGACGAGGTCGACGTCGAAGCCGATCGTCTTGTCGCCCTCGCTGTACTGGAAGGGCTTGTAGGAGAGGTGGGTGCAGGTGACGAGCTTGCCGCTCTGCACCAGTGTGACGCCCGAGTTGCCAGCAGGCTGGTTCACGGGAGTCGCGCAGCCAGAAGCTGCCATCACGGCCAGCCCAAGTGCTGGGACCATGGCCATCAACTGCCTGGTTCGACGAGCCACTGCGTCACTCCTCGTAACTGTCGCGGACGAGTGAACGGGATCCTGCCACTCGGGTGACGCGGTGGACAGCACGTGCGTGTTACAGGACATTGCCTTGCAATGTTTTTGCGTCAAATGGCACGTATGGGCACAGAATCTTGCGTGATTTGGCCTATGTCACACAACGTCTGCACGTATTGCACACGAATGATAACTATCCGCGAGCGTGTCCTTGATCAGGATTTGATCACAACGGTGCTGCTCAGCGCGTGCGTTCGGTCAGCAGACCGGCGACGAGGGCCGTCCAGCCGGTCTGGTGGGTCGCCCCGAGGCCCTCACCCGTGTCGCCGTCGAAGTACTCGCTGAACGTGACGTGCTTGCGCCAAAGAGGTGACTCGGACGCTTCGACCCGCTTCCCGTCGGACGGCCTGCGCCCGTCGTTGTCGGGCAGGAACAGGCCCACGAGCCGGTCGCTCAGCTCGTCCGCGACCTGTCCCGCGGTGACCCAGCGGCCGGAGTGCGTCGGCATCTCGACCTGGAACATGCCGTCGTGGAACGTGCAGACCGTGCGCAGCGCCTCGACCAGGAGCGCGTTGGTCGGCAGCCAGACGGGGCCGCGCCAGTTCGAGTTGCCGCCGAACATCGGCGTGTGCGACTCGCCGGGCTCGTAGCCCATGCGGTGGTCCTGGCCGGCGACGTTGACTTCCAGGCCCTCGCGGTGAGCGGCGCTGAGCGAGCGGATGCCGTGCGGCGACAGGAACTCCTGCTCGTCGAGCATCCGGTGCAGCACGCGCTTGAGCTTCTGCTCGTCGAGCAACGACACGAACGCGCCGCGCTCGTAGTGGAACGTGATGAACTGCCGCAGCTCCGGCCGCCGCTTGAGCAGGTGCTCCAGCCGGCGCGTGAACCCGTGCAGCTCTTCGAGCACCCACGGTTCGAGGACGGCCGACGCGAGCAGCGGGATCAGCCCCACCATCGACCGCACGCGGACCGGCTCCGACTCGACGTGACCGTCCGGCCGGCGGCGCGAGACCCGGTCGTAGCAGAACCCGTCCTCGTCGTGCCAGATCCCGCCGCCGTGCGACCCGAAGTGCGTGAACGCCTCCGCGATCGACAGGAAGTGCTCGACGAACTTCGTGGCGACGTCCTCGTAGGACTCGTCGTCGCGCGCCAGCTCCAGCGCGATCTGCATGAGGTGAAGGCTGTACGCGGCCATCCACGACGTGGCGTCGGACTGCTCCAGCCGCCACTCGCCCAGCATCGGCTCGGACCGGTTGACCGGCCCGATGTTGTCCATGCCGAGGAACCCGCCCTCGAACAGGTAGCTGCC
>JASLAV010000865.1 GCA_030146905.1 Lentzea sp.
AGCGACTTCGCGATGGAGAAGTAGCCGTTGACCGACGTGTCCTCGTACGTCCGCAGCGACGCGTAGACCGCCCACAGCAGCGGCGCCAGCGTCATCAGACAGGTCAGCACGAGGAACACGTGCAGTGCGACACGGGCGGGCATCACCGGTCGTTTCTTCGAGACCGGGGAGCGTTCCAACGTGGCCGTCACGTCCGGTTCTCCTTGCTGAACACCTGGTACAGGTACGTGATGATGAAGCCGAGTGAGATCGTCAGCAGCACCACGGCGACCGCGGAGCCGCGGCCGATGCGCGAGGCCTCACCGATGATGTTGTCGGTCACCAGCACCGACAGCAGCTCCAGACCGTTGCGCCCCTTGTTGATGACGTACACGATGTCGAACGCGCGCAGCGCCTCGATCACCGTCACCACGAGCACCACGATGTTGACCGGCTTCATCACCGGGAACGTGACGCGGAAGAACGTCTGGGCGGAGGAGGCGCCGTCCAGCGCCGCGGCCTCCTTCAGCGCGGGGTCCACGGACTTCAGGCCCGCCAGGTACAGCAGCATGATGTAGCCGGTGTGCCGCCACGCCGCCGCGACGAGCACCGCGTAGAGGTTGATGTCCGAGTCGCCGATCCAGTCGACGGGGTCGTCCAGGCCGAGCACCGAGTTCAGCAGGCCGCCGTCCGGCGTGTAGATCAGCTGCCAGATGAAGCCCACCAGTGCGAGCGACAGCACCATCGGCATGTACAGCGCGCTCTGGTAGATCCGGCTGAACCTGAGCTCGCGGTCGAGCAGCACGGCCAGCAGCAGACCGGCCGAGGTCGGCACGATCAGCAGGAACAGCAGCCAGATCAGGTTGTGCTGCACCGCGGGCCAGAACCGCGGGTACTCGGTGAAGATCTCGACGTAGTTGCCGACGCCGATCCACTCGATGTCCTCCAGGCCGCCGATGCCGTTCCACCTGCTGAACGACAGCGCGACCGAGCCCAGCGTCGGGATCCACACGAACAGCAGGTGCACGACCGTGGGGATGCCGAGCATGAGCCCCAGCACCAGTCTGTCCGTGCCCGCGAGGGCGGTGGCACGTTTTCCACGCCGACGAGGCGGCGGTCCCTCGGGGACCACCGCCTTCGGCTTCTCCTGCAGTGCGGTCACTTGAAGATGTTCTTCGCCTGGTCAGCCATGCCCTTGAGCACGGAGTCGACGTTGTCGGGGTTCTTGATGAACTCGATGAGGCCGTTGGTGGCCGCCTCGCTCGCGAAGCCGGGGTCGGTGTCGCGGTCGAGGAACTGCGTGATGTGCTTGGCGTTCTTGATGACCTCCGCCGCCTTCTTCTGCAGCGAGTTGTAGCCGGAGGTGTCCGCGTTCTTGTTGGTCGCGACCGCGGTCGGGTCTGCCTTGAGGTAGGCGACCTGCGGCTCCGGGCCCGCCAGGTACTCCAGCAGCTTCGCCGCACCGTCCGGGTTGGACGGCTTCTTCGCCATCATGTAGCCGTCG
Source organism: Lentzea sp. (assembly GCA_030146905.1). The sequence continues at coordinate 1,484 of JASLAV010000865.1, forward strand.
ATCGGCGCCTCGACCGTGTCGGTGCCGTGCTGCGGGTTGATCTCCGGGAACGGGAAGAAGTCGAGGTCCTCCTTCTCGGCGTCGGGGAACTGCTGACCCACGAACGCGCCGAGCAGGTACATGCCGGACTTCTTCTGCTGCAACGTCTGCGCGGCTTCCTGCCAATCGCGGCCGAGCGCGTTCTCCTGGTGCAACGGCAGCAGCCGCTTCCAGGTGTCGAAGACGTCCTTGACCTTCTTGTCCTGCCAGTCTTCCTTGCCCGCCAGCAGGTCCACGTGGAACTGGTAGCCGTTGATGCGGAAGTTGAGCTGGTCGAACGTGCCCATGCCCGGCCAGCCCTGCTTCTGGGCGAAGGCGATCGGGATCAGGCCGTCGGACTTCATCTTCGTGGCGAGCGCGACGAGCTCGTCGAGGTTCTTCGGCACCGCGTAGCCGCGTTCCTGCCAGACGCTCTTGCGGTAGAACATGCCCCACGGGTACTGCGTGAACGGCACGAAGTACTGCTTGCCGTCCGACCCCGTTGCCGCCTGCTTGAGCGCGTCGGAGTAGTTGCCGCCGATCTTGCCCCACAGGTCGGTGAGGTCACCGGTGAGGCCCTGGTCGGCGAAGAACCGCATGCGGTAGCCGGCGAACCACGCGAGCACGTCGTCCGGCTTGCCCTGCAGGTAGTTGTTGATCTGCTCCTGGTACTGCTCGTGCTGCTTGGTGTTGATCGTGACGGACATGCCGCCCGACTGGCTCTCGAAGGCCTTGATCGCGGCTGTGATCGCGTCCTTCGGGACCTGGTCGGACAGGTTGTTGCCGAAGGTGACGAGCTTGGAGTCACCGCCGGAGCCGGAGCCGCCGCCGCACGCCGCCAGACCACCGGTGGCGGCGACGCCCGCACCGGCCAGCATGATCCGCAGCATCGCGCGCCGACCGAAGTGCGGTAACGGAGTGGAACCAGGCGTGTACCGAACCATCATCGCTCCTACAGGTGACACTCGCTCGTGCGAACCGAACAGGACTCAAACAAAGTTGCGCACAATGTGGTCCCGGGCACACATCCTGTCAAGCCCTGTTACGCAGCTGTTAAACCACTGCGCAGAGCGCTGCTCGAAACGTTCCGGAACTTTTCCCGGTCAACCGGCTCACAGACCTCAACGCGAACTTCTGTTTGCTTGTGTTGACGTTGGGGGTTGTTGTCGTCCACCCTTGCGGCCGTGACGACTTGGCCGACAGACCTGCCCGGCCTCGGCTGGGGGGCTGACTACAACCCCGAGCAGTGGCCGGAACACGTGTGGGCGGAGGACGTCCAGCTCATGCGGCGCGCGGGCGTCAACCTCGTCAGCCTCGGGATCTTCAGCTGGGGCAGGATCGAGGTCAGCAAGGGCGAGTACCGGTTCGGCTGGCTCGACCGCGTGATGGACATGCTGCACGCCGGCGGCATCCGCGTCGACCTCGCGACCGCCACCGCCGCACCCCCGCCGTGGCTCACGGCCGAGTACCCCGAGATGCTGCCCGTCCGCGCGGACGGTGTGCGGCTCTCGCACGGCTCACGGCAGGCCTACTGCCCGTCGTCGCCCATCTACCGCGACCGCGCGACCGCGCTCGCGGCCGAGATGGCCTCGCACTACAAGGACCACCCCGCGCTCGCCGCGTGGCACGTCGGCAACGAGTACGCGTGCCACGTGAAGCGCTGCTACTGCGACACGTGCGCGGCCTCGTTCCGCGAGTGGCTGTCGAGCCGCTACACGCTCGACCAGCTCAACGACGCGTGGTCCACCGCGTTCTGGAGCCAGGGCTACACGGACTTCTCGCAGGTCCTGCCGCCGCGCGTCACGCCGACGTTCTCGAACCCCGCGCACGTGCTCGACTACGACAGGTTCTCCGACGACGCGATCCTCGAGCTGTACAAGGCCGAGCGCGACGTGCTGCGCATGATCACGCCCGACGTGCCGATCACCACGAACTTCATGGTCAACTGGACGTTCGGCGACCTCGACTACTGGAAGTGGGCGCGCGAGGTCGACTTCGTCTCCAACGACCACTACACCTCAGCCGAGTCGCCGGACCGGCACGTCGAACTCGCGATGTCCGCGGACCTGGTGCGCGGCCTCGCGGGCGGCAAGCCGTGGCTGCTGATGGAGAACTCCACGTCCGCGGTGAACTGGCAGCGGCGCAACATCGCCAAGCTGCCGGGGGAGATGCGGCGGCACTCGTACCAGAACATCGCCCGCGGCGCGGACGGCACGTTGTTCTTCCAGTGGCGGCAGTCGCGCGGTGGCAGCGAGCGCTACCACTCGGCGATGGTGCCGCACGCCGGCACGGACACCAAGGTGTAC
>JASLAV010000883.1 GCA_030146905.1 Lentzea sp.
CACCAGGGCTAGACCCGGCCCACCCCGTGACTGGTTTCCGCCGCCACCCGTGGCGGAAACCAGTCACGACCACACCCCGAGGACGTGAACCATGTTGCGCTCCAGCCTCCTCCTGGCGTCCCGCAGCGCGGGTGCCCGCAAGCTCGTCGAGTCGACGCCGCTGACCCGGCCCGTCGTCGAACGGTTCGTCGCGGGCGACGACGTCTCCTCCGCGATCCGCGCGACCGCCGAGGTGCTCGGTGACGGTCGGCTGGTGACCCTCGACCACCTCGGTGAGGACACCGTCGAGGAGTCGCAGGCCAACGACACCGTCGAGGCCTACCTGACGCTGCTGTCGCGGCTGGAGGCGCACGGGCTCACCGAGGGCGCCGAGGTGTCGGTCAAGCTGTCCGCGGTCGGCCAGTCGCTGCCGGTGGACGGCGAGAAGATCGCGCTGGAGAACGCCCGGCGCATCTGCACGGCGGCCGCCGTCGTCGGCACGACCGTGACGCTGGACATGGAGGACCACACCACCACGGACTCCACGCTGAGCATCCTGCGCGAGCTGCGGGTGGACTTCCCCTGGGTCGGCGCCGTGCTGCAGGCCTACCTCAAGCGCACCGAGCAGGACTGCCGCGAGCTCGCGCACTCCGGTTCGCGCGTGCGGCTGTGCAAGGGCGCCTACCAGGAGCCCGCTTCCGTTGCCTACCAGGACAAGCACGACGTCGACCTGTCGTACGTGCGCTGCCTGAAGGTCCTCATGGAGGGTCGGGGCTACCCGATGGTGGCCTCGCACGACCCGCGCCTGATCGCGATCGCCGCCGACCTGGCCTCCGGGCGCTCGAAGGACACCTACGAGTTCCAGATGCTGTACGGCATCCGGCCGGAGGAGCAGCGGCGCATCGCAGCCGAGGGCAACCGCATGCGCGTCTACGTCCCGTACGGCGACGAGTGGTACGGCTACTTCATGCGCCGCCTGGCCGAGCGTCCCGCCAACGTGGCGTTCTTCGTGCGGTCGCTGCTCACGACCAGCTGAGCGCGATCTCCGCCTCCTCCACGGTCTCCAGTGCGCACTCCAGCTTGACCTGGTCGCCCACCGCGCGGGCGATCCGCACCGCGCGCTGGGCGAGCTGGAGCGCCTTCGCCGGTTCGTGCCTGGTCTCCACGCACAGCCGGCCGTAGATCGTCAGCGCGTCGGCGTAGCCGGGTTGCCGGTCCAGGTCCAGGCCGGTCATGTGCCACAGCACCAGGGCCGTGTGCGCGGTGTTCCTCGCGTCGTCCTTGCGTTCCGCGCCGCGCAGCCGGCACGCGTGCTGCTGGACGGCCGCGAGGTAGGCGGTGGGCGGTGACTTCGGCATCAGCGCGCGCCAGACGTCGACGGTGAACTCGGACAGCCGCAGCGCGCGGACGTGGTGGTCCGACTCGGACAGCGCGCGGGCGGTGGACTGCAGGACGGGCCCCAGCTTCGCGCCGAAGAACTCGACGAGCTGGGACGGCAGCCGCCCGCAGATGTCGAGGCACTCGTCCGCGGTGCGCAGGGCCTGGTCGTCGCGGTCGTGCAGGAGCTGCTGCTCGACGAGGGTCGCGAGGGCGATCACGAGGTCGGCCTGGTTCCAGACGAGGTCGTCGGCGACCAGTTCCCGGCAGACCTCGACGGCCTCCTCCGCCGCGTCGAGGTCGCCGGCGATCTGGGCGAGGGTGAGCAGGGCGGTGCCGAGGCCCTTGCGGTCCCCGGTCTCGCGCCACGCCATCACGGCCTCGCGCGCGGTGAGCTCGGCGTCCAGGCACTCGTCCAGCTCGCACAACGCCTGGCTGTAGCGCAGCAACGCCCTGGCGAGCTCGGCGCGGAACGTCTCCGGGTTCACGACGGCGAGCCTGCGGAAGAGGTCGATGGCCTCCTTCACCGCCTCCCTGGCGGCCTCCGCCCTGCGCAGGTCGATGAGCATCGTGCCGGCCACGACGAGGTTGCGGGCCAGCTCCGGTTCGAAGCGCGGGTCCTCCTGGGCGAGCACCCGCCAGTTCGCGATGGAGAGCTGCATCGAGTCAGCCGCGTTCTGCTTCTGGCCCTCGGCGAGGAAGCGGCGGGCCGTGGCGGCGGCGACCCGTGCGAAGTCGGCGCGGAACAGCGCGGGGTGGTTCTTCGCGAGCTCCTGGTAGAGCAGGGTGGCGCGGCTGATGGCGGTCATCGCGGCCTCGTCCCTGCCGAGCGCCTCGTAGCGGTAGCTGATCTGCTCCAGGGCGGAGGCGAGCTGCGGCGTGGTCTCCTGGTCGTCCAGCGCGATCTCGTGCCAGAGCGCGATCGCCTCCTCGGAGACGGCCAGTGCCTCCTCACGTCGTTGCGCGTTGATGAGCCGCAGGCCCAGGTCGCCCAGTGCGTCCGCGAGCAGCGGCCGGTTCTCCCGGTCCCGCCGCGCGAGCTCGCGGTAGCACTCCACCTCCTGCCGGGAGGCTTCGACGGACTCTTCGCGCAGGCCGCACAGCATCGTGCGGGCGCTGAGCATCCCGTGCATCTCGGCGCGTTCGAGGGCGTCCACCGCCCGGTCGGCCAGGCGCCGGGTGAGCATCGACCCGATGGCGTCGACGGCGAAGCGCTCGTCGCGGAAGACCCGGCGGGCGATGTGCTCGACGGTGGCGGCCGACCCGATCTCGGCGGCGATGCGGAGGCTGTCGCGTGCCATGTCCGGCACGATCGCCGGGTTCGCGGCGATGACCTCGTCGAGCTTCACGACCAGGTGGGGCCACCGGTGGGCGGCGCGGGCGAGCAGGTCCGGGTCCGGGTCGTCCGGCGTGGCGACCGCGAGGTAGTCCTCGGCGACGCGGCCCGTCGCCTCGCCGTCGTCGCGTTCCAGCAGCCGGCGGACGAGCTGGGTGCGGTTGACGTCGCACGGGTCTCCGTGGACCGCGGTCAGCGCGGCCATGTGCAGGTCGAGGACGGTCTCCCTGGCGATGTTGGGCGGCGGTTCGCCGGGTGCGGAAACGTTCAGCCGCTCGGCGAAGTGGCGGCAGGCCAGCGCGAACGACCCGGCGCGGTCCTCCACCGTCGGGGCGAGTGCGAGGTCGGTGACCTCGTGGTCGAAGTCCGCGATCCGCTGGCGGGTGGAGGACCACCACCAGCCCGTGGTCCTCGCGGCGAGCAGCACCCGCGTGCGCGCCGGTCCGTGCCGGAGCGTGTCCTGCAACCGCAGGAAGACGTCCTGCCACTCCAGGCGGTCGGCGTCGTCGACCACCAGCAGCCTGCCGTGCTCGGCGTCGTCCCAGTGCTCCCGCCGGAAGTGCTCGAGCAGCCTGGTCTTGCCCGCGCCGGCAGGAGCGTGCACCAGCATCGACGCCCGTGGCGCGGAGCTGTCACGCCAGAGCGCGAGTGCGTGCAGCTCGGGTTCTCGGCCGTGAAAGGGGACCACCTGGTGGGTGGGATCCAGCAGAGCGGCGACGCTGAGTGCTCGGTCCACGGCTTCATAGTCGGCCGGTGGTCAGGCAAGGGGTAGGAAGACCACACCATCGTGGCCTTTTCCCGTTTCCGCCTCACTCCTTTGCTGTCTGGATTGGAGGCGGTCCACCGAGTCAACCGCGCCGCGAGTTCAGCCTGGACTGAAACTGTCGGACCTCCTCGGCACAATCAGTGGCGTGCTGGTCGCCCTCGTCCCGGAAGCGGACGGTGCGGGCCGGTGGCAGGAGCTGCACGACGACGGGACCCCGGCCGGTCCCGCGGTGGCGGCACCGTCGCTGGCCCACGCCGTCGCGTCGCTGGAGCGCGCCCACCGGCCGCGCTGGGTGTGGGCGGACACGTCCGAGATCTACCCGCAGCTGCTCAGCGCCGGCGTGCGGGTCGACCGGTGCTGGGACCTCCTGCTGACCGAGTCGCTGCTGCTCGGCGCCGAGGGCAGGCACCGCGAGCCCCGCGAGCTGCCCGCGGCGGTGGCCCGCGAGCTGAGGTTGCCCGCGCCCGCCGACGCGGGGCCGCGCAAGAAGGACGTCGAGCTGACGTTGTTCGAACCGGAACCGGTGCTGCTGCCGGGCGACACCGACGAGTTGGCCGCGTTGTCGCTGGTTTTCCGCGCACAGCAGCGGAACCCGGCGCTGGGGCTGCTGATCGCGGCGGAGTCGGCGTCGGCGCTGGCGGCCGCGGAGATGACGCACCACGGGTTGCCGTGGCGGGAGGACGTGCACCTGCGCATCCTCGACGAGGTGCTCGGACCGCGTCCCGCCCCCGGCGCGCGGCCGAAGTTGTTGCAGGACCTGGCGGACCAGGTCCAGGAGGCGCTCGGCGGGCGGGAGATGAACCCGGACGCGCCGGCCAGCATCGTGCGGGCGTTCGCCCGTGCGGGCATCGAGGTCCCGTCGGCGCGGCGGTGGGTGCTGAAGAAGGTCGACCACCCCGCCGTCGCACCGTTGCTGGACTACAAGGAGCGCGCACGGCTGTGGGTGGCGCACGGCTGGTCGTGGCTCGACACGTGGGTCTCGGATGGACGGTTCCGGCCGGACTACGTCGTCGGAGGCGTGGTTTCCGGGCGGTGGGCGTCGCGTGGCGGAGCGGCGTTGCAGATCCCGCGGTCGCTGCGCCGTGCCGTCGTCGCGGACGAGGGCTGGTGCCTGGTGGCGGCCGACGCCTCGCAGCTCGAACCGCGGATCCTCGCCGCGCTGTCGGCCGACGCGCGGCTGATGGAGGTCTGCGGCGACGACGACCTGTACGCGGCCCTGGCCGAGGACTCGTTCAAGGGCGAGCGCTCGCGCGCGAAGATCGCGATGCTGTCGGCGATGTACGGCGGCACGGCGGGCGAGGCGGGCCCGCTGCTCGCCGTGCTGCGCAAGAGGTTCCCCGTCGCCGTCGGGTACGTGGAGGCGGCGGCGCAGGCCGGTGAGCAAGGGCGGATGGTGCGCACGCGGCTCGGCCGCACCTCGCCCACGCCGTCGGCGGCCTGGCAGGAGCTGACCGGGGGCGCGGACGACTCGGGGGACGTGTCGCGCTCGTCGCGGCAGGCGGCGCGGAACTGGGGCAGGTTCACGCGCAACTTCGTCGTGCAGGGCAGCGCGGCGGACTGGACGGCCGCGCTGCTCGGCGTGCTCCGCACCCGGTTGCCCGCGGCCGCGCACCTCGTGTTCTTCCAGCACGACGAGGTGCTCGTGCACTGCCCCCACGCGGACGCGGACGCCGTGATCGAGGCGATCGCCCGGGCGGGGCGTGAGGCGACCCGGCTGCTGTTCGGCGAGACGCCGGTCCGCTTCCCGATGAACGCCGTCCCCGTGGAGTGCTACGCCGACGCGAAGTGAGTCCAAACGAGACGATTCCTCACCTTGGCCAATCCGGCGCGTTGGTCCGAACGGGCGCTTGTCCTCGCCTCGTGAGAGCGCTCTCATAAGTGGACTGCACCCGTGACAAGGAGGTCACTCGCGCATGAGGCAACGCAGCCGCGTCATCGCGGTCACGACAGCTCTTATTGCCGCGGTACCCCTGGCGCTCGCCGCCATGTCCGCCAACGCTTCGATCCCACCCCCTGCAGCGGGATGGACGCAGGTGTGGGGTGACGACTTCAACGGTTCGAACGGATCGCTGCCGTCGAGCGCCAACTGGATCATCGACACCGGCCACGGCTACCCCGGCGGCCCCGCCAACTGGGGCACCGGCGAGATCCAGAACTACACGAACAGCACGAACAACCTCAAGCTCGACGGCAACGGCAACCTGCGCATCACCGCGCTGAAGGACGGCGCGGGCAACTGGACGTCGGCGCGCATCGAGACCCAGCGCTCGAACTTCAAGCCACCTGCCGGCGGCAAGCTCGCCATCGAGGGCCGCATCCAGATGCCGAACGTCACGGGTGAGGCCGCCCTGGGCTACTGGCCCGCGTTCTGGACCCTCGGCGCGCCGTACCGCGGCAACTACTGGAACTGGCCGGGCATCGGCGAGTTCGACATCATGGAGAACGTCAACGGCATCAACTCCGTCTGGGGCGTCCTGCACTGCGACGTCGCACCCGGCGGCGCCTGCGGCGAGTTCACCGGCATCGGCAACTCGCGGACGTGCCCCGGCGCGTCCTGCCAGACGGCCTTCCACACGTACCGCTTCGAGTGGGACGACGCCGCGAAGACGTTCACGTGGTTCGTCGACGGCCAGTCGTTCCACCAGGTGACGCAGGCCCGTGTCGGCGTCAACGTGTGGAACGCGATGACGTCCCACGCGGGGCACTTCATCCTGCTGAACCTCGCGATGGGCGGCGCGTTCCCGAACGCGCTGAACAACAACCAGCCGACCCCTGTCGCGGCCACCCAGTCCGGGCACTCGATGGTCGTGGACTACGTGGCCGTGTACTCGGCTGGTGGCGGGACCACCACTCCCCCGACGACCACGACCACCACGTCGAACCCCGGCGGTGGGGGTTCCGCGTACAACGACCTGCAGGCGGAGAACGCCTCGGAGCGGTCGGGTGGATCCGTGTCGCCGGGTGATGGTGGTTCCGGCGTTCACCAGATCGGGAACGGCGGCTACCTGAAGTTCTCCGGCGTCAACTTCGGCTCCGGCCCCGCACGGCAGTTCTACGCCCGCGTGGCCTCCGGAGCAGGGGGCGGCGTGAGCGGCCTGGTCGAGGTGCGGCTCGGATCGCGCACAGCGGCACCGGTGGGTTCCATCTCGGTGGGCAACACCGGCGGGTGGGACGCGTGGAGGACGATCCCCGCGAACATCGCCGGCATCTCCGGCACCCACGACGTGTACATCACCTTCACGAGCGGGCAGCCATCGCCGTACGTGAGCGTGAACTGGGTGAAGTTCGGAACCTGACCCCCGGCTGAACGAGCAGGCCCGCTCGTCCGCTAGAATCTCGTCCGTTCGCTCGGACGATTAGCTCAGCGGGAGAGCACTACCTTGACACGGTAGGGGTCACTGGTTCAATCCCAGTATCGTCCATCTGGCGCCGCATCCCCCGGGATGCGGCGCCATTTGCTTTGATGGACCCCGTGTACGCCGAACGTCCCGCTCCCGCGGGCCTGGCCTGCCTCTGGACGCGCACGGTGTCGTCCTCGACCGTGCAGCGCGTGGTGCCGGACGGCTGCACCGATCTGATGTGGACTCCCGCGACCGGCGCCTTGTTCGTCGCCGGCCCGGACACGCAGGCGCAGCTGGCGCACGTCGAGCCGGGGACGTTGTACGGCGTGCGGTTGCCGCCTGGCGCGTTCCCGTCGGTGTTCGGGGTCCCCGCGCACGTCGTGCGCGACCAACGGGTACCGCTGTCGGAGCTCGTGCCCTCGGCGCGGCTGGGGTCGTTCTCGGAGATGGTGGCGTTCTGCGCGGCACGGGTCGTCGTGGGCCCGGCACTGACCGCCACGGCGTCGTTGCTGCGGACCGGCGACGTGACGACCGCGGCGTGGGAGATCGGGCTGAGCTCGCGCCAGTTGCGGCGGCGGTGCCTGGACGCGTTCGGCTATCCGCCCAAGGTGCTGCAGCGGGTGCTGCGGTTCGACTCGGCCCTGCGCCTGGCGTGGACCGGCGTGCCGTTCGCGTCCGTCGCCGCGGAGGCGGGCTACGCCGACCAGGCGCACCTGTCCCGCGAGGTCCGCGCGTTGGCCGGGGTGTCCCTGGGTCAGCTGATCCGGCCGTAGCGGCGCAGGGTCAGCAACGCCTCGATCGTGGCGATCGAGCGCCATTCGAACCGGGTGATCGGGGTGAACGCGGGAAAGGCGACGGTCCAGCCGCCGTCCTCCTGCTGCCCGTTCTCCAGCTCGTCGAGGTCCTTGCCGAACTCGTCGTCGGTGAACCACGCACGGGCGAGGCCGGTGGGCTTCTGCGCGTACTGGTGCAGCTCCAGCCCTTCGCCCTCGGCGTAGCCCTCGGTGCTGGGTTTGAGGTGCCTGAGCTTCTCGGCGGCCAGCTCGGCGCGGGCCCTGTCGGGCACCTCGTCCAGGAACATGACCGCCGCGCGCAGCTCGTACGGGTGGGTCCGGTCGAGCTTCTCGATCTCCTGCCAGCAGTAGTCCGTGGCCCTGTCGAGCCACGGGCCGGTCGTCCCGAGAGCGTGCAGGGCGGCGGCGATCTGGGCGGTGAGGAGCAGCCCGCCCTGGTCGTCGGCGGTGACCCACGGCGCCATGGG
>JASLAV010000975.1 GCA_030146905.1 Lentzea sp.
AGCCGGGCGCCTGATGGCCCAGGGCGTGTCCCGCAATTCCGCTCGATGACAGTCGCGGTCGAGCGTCCCTCCGAGGCCCTCGGCCGCGACTACCGCGGACGAGACTCACGGGACACGGCTCAGCGCTGCGGGACCTGCGACGGGGTCTGCGCCTGCGAAGGCTTCTTGTTGTTCTTCTCCTTGCTGACCTTGGTCGTCTCCTCGGTCGGCACGGCACCGTCGTCTGCGACGGTGGCGGTGGCGGTGGCGGAGGCGGTGCCGGTCGGCGTCACCGGCTCGGTGGTGAGGACGGCTCCCGGCTGCGGCGCCCCCGGCGCCTCGGTGCTGCCCGGCTGGTTCGGAGCACCCGGCGTCTGCACCACGGTCACCGTCGACGGCGTCGCGGTGACGACGTGGGTCTGCGCGTCGGGCGTCGTCTGGTCCGCCGCGGGTGCCTCGTTCCCGCCACCGCCGAAGTTGGCCACCGCCACGGCCACCGCGGTGACGGCCACGGCCGCCGCCGTGCTGATGGCCACTCGCTTGCCACGTCGCGGCTTCGGCACCTCCGGAGCGGTGACGGCGGCGTCCGGCAGCAACGCCGGCAGGCCGCGGCTCGCCTCGAAGGCGGCGTCCAGCGACCTCGCGCACTGCGCGGCGGTAGGCCGGCGCGCGGGATCCATCTCCGTCATCGCGGACAGCAGCGACACCCAGGCCTGGGGCAGGTCGACCGGGATCCGCGGCGGGCGCGCCAGCCTGGCCAGCGCGGCCTCCGCGTCGCCGCCGGGGTACTCCGTGCGGCCGGTCAGGCACTCCAGCAGCACCAGGCCCAGCGAGTACACGTCGGCCGCCGGGCCGACGTCGGAGCCGCGGACCTGTTCCGGCGACAGGTAGCCGGCGGTGCCGACCAGCACGCCCGACGTCGTCACCCGCGTCATCTCCGCCACCAGGGCGAGGCCGAAGTCCGCCAGGTAGGCCTGCTTCTCGGTGTCGTCGAGCAGGATGTTGGACGGCTTGATGTCGCGGTGCACGACGCCGAGCCCGTGCACGTGGTCCAGCACGGCGGCGATCTGGCCGCCGATCCGCGCCACGAACCGGGGCGGCAACGGCTCGCGCATGCGCTGGCGCAGCGTGCCGCCGGTGATCTCGCGCATCACGAAGTACGGGCGGCGCGACACGGTCCCGGACTCGTAGACCGGGATGATGCCGGGGCAGTCCAGCGACGAGAACATCGTGGCCTCGCGCTGCAGGCGCAGCTCGTCGTCCGGCAGGCCGGGACCCGAGAAGATCTTGATCGCCACGGAGGACGTGGTCGAGCGGTCGTAGGCCCGGTAGACCTCGGCCATGCCACCGGACCCGAGGAGTGAGCCGATCACGAAGCGGTCGTCGATCACCGCACCGGTCAGGTCGCCGTCCCAGGGTTCGCTCATGGGCCTCCGCTCGTTGTGCAGAAACCTAACCGGTCACCTGGAGCGCCTGCCACCCGGTACGACGTCGCGATCACACCACGATCAGCCCTGCTTCGATCTCCCGCACGGTCGCCTCGTCGCGTTCCAGCTGCTCAGCGTCCGTCGTGGCCAGCACCACGTGGCCCAGCGACGTCCGCAGGTCGTCGGTGCGCGGCACCATCGACCCCTCGCGGTACGGCAGCACGTCGCCCTGGTAACTGGGCAAAAGTGAGGCCAGCTCGTCAAAGCGGACCGAGTTGGCGAGCTCGCCGGCCGCGGGCGACGACAGGTACACGGACCTCACGTGCTGGTGCCGCGCGTACCGGACGGTCGCCTTCGAGCCTTCCGCGTGGTGGCGCACCATGCGCGTGATCTGGTTCTCCCCCGTGCCGAGCAACGTCAGCTCCTGCTGCTCGACGCCGGCCAGCCGGGTGCCGACCTCGATCAGCCGCGGACCGTCCGGAGTGATCATCACCTCGGCGTGCGCGGGGCCGTTGCGCACGCCGGTCGCGTCGAGCACCCGGCTCACGTAGCCGAAGAGCACGTCGACCACGGGCTCCGACGGCGAGACGAGCGTGTTCGACCGGACGATGCCGAGGCCGTCGTCGCGCCCTTCCTTGGCGCAGCGCCAGACCGCCGTCAGGCCGTGCTCGCCGTCGACGGAGTAGGTGTCGACCTCGTACTCCGTGCCCACCGCGAGCTCGCGGACGAGCACCTTGTCGTTGCGGAAGGTGGTCTTGTTGACGACGAGGATCCGGTTGAAGCTGGTGCGCCAGTCGTCGCCGGGCATCACCACGAACACGTCGTCGGTGTCGCCGCTGTGCTGCGGCTTCAACACGATCGGCGAGCTCTCGAGACCCTCGCGCCGCAGCCAGGCCGCCACCTCGTCCGGCGACTCCGAGCTGATCTCCCGCAGGTGCGGCACGTCGGCGGTGCGCAGCGCCACGGCCCTCTGCCACCTGTCGCGGCGCGCGGACGAGAGCGTCAGGACGTTCGACCGGCCCGGCACGACCAGCTCGGACAACGCCTCCGCGGCCTCGACGCCCGTCTCGCTGCCGGCGACGACGGCGATCGGGTCGTGCACGGCCAGCTTCGCGGCCAGCTCGTCGAGGTCCCCGAGGGTGTGCATCTCGTGGTAGTCGTCCGGGTTCCACACTCTCGTGAGCCAGCTGGGCGGTGTCGCGGTCGTCAGGACAGCGATGGCCTCGACGCCACGGGCGGCGAACGCGGGCGCGATGCCCTTGCCCGCCGAGTACGGATCCACCACGACGATGCTGCGACCGGGCACCGCTGTCCTCCTGATGGTCAAGACGCCTGCCGGATGAAGGAGCACAACAGCCGGGGTGCGACTGCCCATTCCTGTCTCGATTGGGTCGAGACGACCGTCACTCGAACCTCAGCCTCGCGCGGACGGATTCCGCCACCAGGCAGCCGGACGACGACCGCCAGAGCCTGGCGAGCCGCGTGCGCAGGTCGGTGCCACCGCTCAAGGCCTGGGCGACGAACTGCAGCCCGAGCAGCTCCGCGACGATCTGCTCGGCCGCGTGCCGCACGTTGACCTCCGGCCGCAGCTCACCCCGGTCGCGCGCCAGTGACAGCAGGTCCCGCACCACGGCGACCCAGCCGATCACCTGCGCCGCCGCGGCGACGTCGAAGAAGACCGCCTCCCGCAACAGCTTGGCGCTCACCCGCACGGTCAGGTCGGTGTCGAGCCTGCCGACGAACTCGAACGACATCGAGATCAGCGCCTGGACCGGTGACGGTTCTACCGCGAGCTGATCGTCGCGCAACCGGTGCCACAGCAGCGACTGCTCCTCGATGATCGCGACACCGAGCGCTTCCTTGGAACGGAAGTGGCAGTAGAGCGCGCCTTTCGACACTTCGGCCCGCGCGCACACGGCGGTGAGGCTGGACCTCGCGAAGCCTTCGCGGTCGAACACCTCGGCGGCGGCGCGCAGCAGTTTCGCCCGCGTCTGCGCCGCTCTCTCACGGCTGGAGCTCATCACCCGGTCCGCACCGCACCGGTCGCGACGGCCAGGGTGTCCGGCAGGTGCCAGTACTGCTCGATCTCCCCCAGGTGCACCGAGATCACCGCCGCGAAGCGGGCCTCCACCGGTTCCCCCGTGGCGCGGACCCGCCAGCGCGCGGAACCGATCACCGCCGCGTCCCCGCCGTCGGCGATCACCTGTCGGGCGGAGAGCTGCTCCAGGTCGAACAGGGCGAACAACATCAGGAACTGGGACTCGACCTCGCGGCGGGTGCGCGAGCCGAGCGACCACCTGGCGCCGTTCGGGTCGGGCGCCTCCCATTCCACGACCGGCGCGCACAGCCGCGCTATGCCCGGTGCGTCCTGGGCCGCGAGCCTGGCCAGGAACACCTGCACCACTTCGACCGTCGAGAGCATTCTTTCCCACCTTCTCATCCCGGCCATTGCCGCGGCACAACGAACCGGCGCGATCACACTAGTCAGACACAGCAAATGGGAGTGCGCACACCCCATTGGACCAGCTTCGTTCCACCGAACAACCGATCAAGCGATTCCCGGGATGGCTGAACTTTCAACGACCGCCGGTATCACCGCAATGCACGGCACGAACACCGCGGCTTTGAGGCAGGCTGGGACACACACCGACATCTCACTGAAACGGAGCAGAACCGTGCTCAAGGCAGCCCCTCAAGCCCACGAGCACCAGGACACCCCGCCGATTACGGCCCTGATTCCCAGGGCCCGGCGGGATCAGGGCCTCACGCAGCGCGAACTCGCGGACCTGTTGTGCGAGATCTCACAGAACGACAGCGTGACCCGTGAAGAAGTGTCGAGGTGGGAACGCGGAAAACGCATTCCCGGCCCCTACTGGCGTGCCTGGATCAGCGCGGCGCTGCACGTGCCGCACGCCGAGGTCGACAGGGCGGCGGTGGTCCAGCGCGAGTGCCGCAGGACCAGGGCGGAAGACCACTCCCGCTAGCGGAGCGCGGGCAGACGGCAGGGGTCTGCCCGCCCGCGGGAGGGTGGCGCTCGACATCCCCTCCGAGCGCCGCCCTCCACGAACGGATTGCTACTCCTCCACCGCGAGAACTAATCCATTGTCCAGTTCTTCGCGGGCCGCTTCACCCGAATCCCCGAAACGGCGTCCGGATGCCGACAGGATCCGACGCCGGGGTGAATACTTCCGGATAGCGCCGTTACGCGTACCGAAACAGCGGACTCCTCACCTCGCCCCAGCTGCACCACGGGAGAAGAAGGAGACGACGATCACAACCGCGCCCGCTTTCATCCGGCGCATTCCTCTTCTCGGCGGAATCGGCCGCCTGCCCGCTTTCGAAGTCCCGGCAGGTGGCAGCGGAATTCACGGCGCGCTGTCGTCATCCAGGTGACAGCTTCTCCACAGGCGCTTCACAGGAAACGGTCCCAGTCTTGTCCCATGACGGACGACCACGACCGCGGCCTCCAGTTCGACCTCGCCACACTCATTGGGCGCAGGCGGGCGTTGGCGCTGCTCGGCGGCGCGGGCCTCACGCTCGTGGCCTGTGCTCCGGCGGCCACCACGGACTCGGCCACCACGACCGCCTCCTCCCCCGCGGCTGCCGGCTCACCGCTCGAGGCGATCCCGGCGGAGACCGCCGGCCCGTTCCCCGGCGACGGCTCCAACGGCCCGAACGCCCTGACTCAGAGCGGCATCGTGCGTTCGGACATCCGTTCCAGCTTCGGTTCCTCGACCCGCACGGCCGAGGGCGTGCGGCTCACCGTCGACCTGACCGTCCGGAAGGAGGACGGCACGCCGTACGCGGGCGCCGCCGTCTACCTGTGGCACTGCGACATCAACGGCGACTACTCGATGTACTCGGAGCGCGTGCGGGACGAGAACTTCCTGCGCGGCGTGCAAGAGGCCGATCCTTCGGGGAAGCTGCGGTTCGTCAGCGTCTTCCCCGGCGCGTACTCGGGGCGCTGGCCGCACATCCACTTCGAGGTCTACCCGAGCCTCGCCGAGGCCACCGGGGCGGGCAACAAGATCACGACCTCGCAGCTCGCACTGCCGGAGACGACGTGCAAGGAGGTCTACGGCACGGCCGGGTACACGCAGAGCGTGCGCAACATGGCGCGGACGTCGTTGAAGCAGGACACGGTGTTCCGCGACGGCGTCGACCACCAGATGGCGGCGGTCTCCGGTGACGCCGCGTCCGGCTACACCGCCTCACTGACCTTCGCCGTGGAGGGCTAGCCACAGCTCGGCGCGCAGACCCGGCGAGTCCAGCGACCGGCCGAGGGCTTGCTCGGCCCTGCGCACGCGGTTGCGCAACGTGTGCCGGTGCACGCCCAGTTCGGCCGCCGCCGGGTCCCACGCGCCGTGGTGCGCGAGCCAGGCCTTCAGCGTCGCACGGGTTTCCCGGTCCAACGGCCTCAGCAACGCGTCGGCGAACCCCTCCGGCAGCGGCAGGTTCCCCGCGAGGTCCTCGAACGCGCGGATGCCGGCCTGCCGGGCCTGGCGGGCTTCGCGATAGCCGCGCGCGACCCCGGAGCTGTCCACTTCGGACGATGCGAAGCCGTCGAACTCGTTCGCCAGCACGACGATGTCACCGTCGTGCTCGGCCCAGAACACGTCGTCGTCCGGTGCCGCCGGGACGAGGTGCACCCGGAACCGGTCCGGCAGGCCGTCGACGGGCAGTCCCGCGAGCAGCATCCGGAACTGGGTCGTGCGGAGCTCTCTCCTGGCAGCGTCCACGGCGTCGTTCCCGGCGAGCGCGAGGACGAGCAACGACGCGGCGGTGTTGACGACGCCGGGGTCCGGCCGGGCGGCACCGACCGCGAGGACTCCCCTGGCGCGGCTGCCGAGGACCTGGAGGAACACGTGCACGCCGTCGAGCTCGAACGCGGCGCTCGCCAGGCCGCCCACCCCCTTCAGGCGGGCGAGCTCGGCCGACAGGTCCGGCACGAGGCGCGCGTTGTGGGCGTGCACGGACCGGCCTGCCTCGTCGAGGAGCACCACCCAGCCGTCGATCCACTGCCCCAGCTTGCGCACCACCGCGCCGACGCCTGATCTGACGGCGGCTCTCGTGAGTGCGCGCTGGGCTTCGCTGGTGCGGGAGACGGCGGCGTACTCGTCGGCGGCGAGCGCCTTCGACACCGCCTTGCTGATCGCGATGAACGGCACCTCGCGCGGCACCTGGACGAGGCCCAGACCGGTCCTGTCCGCCGCCGCCACGAGCGCGGCGGGCACCACGTCGTGGCCCAGTCCCGTCCCGAAGCCGAGCCCGACCACTCCGGCGCGCACCAGGCGTTCGACGTAGGGCTCCCCCACCTCGGTGAGGCCCGTCGTCAGCAGCAGCTCGCCGCCCTCCAGGAACGGGGTGGGGTCCGCCAGTTCGGTGCCGTGCACCCACTCGACCGGCCTGGACACGTCACCGGCCAGCACCGGCAGCCCCAGCGACCGGGCGAGGTCGTGCAACGTGATCGGCATGTGCCAGTTTGTACAACCATCGGGCTCTGAATCGCCATTCCAGACACTGCGCTTTCCACTGACCAGGACCATGCTGGGGGTCATGAACCGTTTGCGCACCGCGATCCCGGGCCCCAGGTCGCTGGAACTCCAGGCGCGGCGCAAGGACGCCGTCGCCGCGGGAGTCGGCTCGACCCTGCCCGTCTACGTCTCCTCCGCCGACGACGGCCTGCTGATCGACGTCGACGGCAACCAGCTCATCGACCTCGGC
>JASLAV010000982.1 GCA_030146905.1 Lentzea sp.
GATCTTCTTCGGCTGGGGCGTGTGCGTCGCGGTCTCCAGCGTCTTCCTGGCGCCCCGGCTCGCCGACCGCGTCGGTGAGAAGGCCGCGATCATCGGGTCCGTCCTCGCGTTCGCCGTGCTCATGCTGCTGATGGCGGTGCCGGGCAAGCCGGTGCTGGTGGTCGCCGTGATCGTCAGCGGACTGGTCAGCGGCCTGCTGAACACGTTGTTCACCGGGGCCGCGATGAGCGTCAGCGACGCGCCGCGGCCGGTTGCGAGCGCCGGGTACAACTTCCTGCGCTGGCTCGGTGGTGCGCTGGCGGCGACGTTCGTGAGCCACCTCGCCCAGCCGTTCGTCGTGGCCGCCGTCCTGTGCGTGGCCGCCGCCGGGCTCTTGGCCCTCAACCGCAAGGACGCAAGGGACGTTCCGCCCGAAGCTGTCGTCGCGGGTGAACAACTTGTGGGTTAACAAAGCATGAACGGCAGCCTACGGTCGGTGCTGGTTCCCGCACCGACCGTAGGAGGCCACCACCCATGATCCCCCTGCCACTCGTCAACCACCGCGTCGGCAGAGCCGCGGTGACGTGCGAGTACCGCTGTGGTGACGCCTGTTTCCACGAGGTTCCGAACACCTCGGACAACCCTTACTTCGGCGATCTGGTCAGCCGCCGCACCGCCCTCAAGGCCGGTGCCGTGGTAGCGGCCGCCGCGACGGTCGCACTGCCCACGACCGCCGCCGCTGCCGCCGCTGAGCCCGGAGCTCAGGGTCACCGCTCTCCCAAGGGGCTCGACTTCAAGCCCGTCGAGGTCAACACCAAGGACGAGGTCATCGTCCCCGAGGGGTACGAGCAGGGGATCGTGATCCGCTGGGGCGACCCGCTCTTCCCCGGCGTCCCCGAGTTCGACTTCGACGACCAGACCGCCGCGAAGCAGGAGAAGCAGTTCGGCTTCAACTGCGACTTCGCCGCGATCCTGCCGCTGGACCCGCTGGAACTGACCGGGATCATGGTCACGAACCACGAGTACACCAGCGAGTCGTTCATGTTCCGCGGCTACGACTCCGCGAACCCGACCGAGGAGCAGGTCAAGATCGCGTGGGCCGCGCACGGCCTCTCGGTCTTCATGATCAAGCGATCGCTGTTCTCCGGGCACTACCGGCCGCGCTTCAGCAAGTACAACCGCCGCATCACCCTGAACACGCCGTTCGAGGTCCGCGGTCCTGCCGCGGGCAGCGACCTGCTCAAGACCTCCGCCGACCCGACCGGCCGCAAGGTCTTCGGCACGATCAACAACTGCGCCGGCGGCGTCACGCCGTGGGGCACGATCCTGTCCGGCGAGGAGAACTTCAACCAGTACTTCGCCAACGCCGCCGGCCGCAACGACCCGAGGCTCACGAGGTACGGCGTCACCGGCACGGCGACCACGCGCAAGTGGGAGCGCTTCGACAAGCGCTGGGACCTCGCGCAGGAACCCAACGAGGTCAACAGGTTCGGCTGGGTCATCGAGCTCGACCCGAACGACCCGGACTCCACGCCCGTCAAGCACACCCACCTCGGCCGGTTCAAGCACGAGACCGCGAACGTGCGCATCGCCGACGACGGACGGGTCGTCGCGTACTCCGGTGACGACGAGCGGTTCGAGTACATCTACAAGTTCATCTCGAACGGCAAGATGAAGCGCGGCAACAGCAAGGCCGCGCGCCGCCACAACATGACGCTGCTCGACGACGGCACGCTCTACGTCGCGCGGTTCACCGGCGACAGCCCGCCCGCCGAGATCGACGGTTCCGGGAAGCTGCCGAGCGACGGCGAGTTCGACGGCACCGGCGAGTGGATCCCGCTGGCGGCGGGCCAGAAGTCCTTCGTGCCGGGGATGACCGCGGAAGAGGTCTACGTCTTCACGCGCCTCGCGGCGGACAAGGTCGGCGCGACCAAGATGGACCGCCCCGAGGACATCGAGTGCCACCCGCGCACCGGCACGGTCTACTGCGCGCTCAGCAACAACGTCGAGCGCGGCAACGCGGGCAAGGAAGGCGCCACCGAGCCGAACCCGCGGGTGCAGAACCGTCACGGCCAGGTGCTCGAACTGGTCGAACGGCGCGGCGACGCGCTCGCGCTGACGTTCGGCTGGAACCTCTTCCTGGTCTGCGGTGACCCGAACTCGCCGGACACCTACTTCGGCGGCTACGACAAGTCGAAGGTCAGCCCGATCTCCAGCCCGGACAACGTGGCGTTCGACCGGCACGGCAACCTGTGGATCTCCACCGACTCGGGCGGCGCGCTCAACGGGCTGAACGACGGGCTCTACGGCGTGCCGCTGGAAGGACCCGATCGCGGTCACCTCAAGCTGTTCCTCACCGTGCCGAGGGGCGCGGAGACGTGCGGACCGGTGATCGGCGAGCGGGTCGTCACGGTGTGCGTGCAGCACCCCGGCGAGGTCGACGGTGCGAGCGCGGACAAGCCGGCGTCGAACTGGCCGGACCGGGGCACCTCGCAACCGCGGCCGTCGGTCGTGGCCGTGTGGCGCAAGGGCCGTCGTCAACTGGGTGAGATCGGCTGATCACCCGGCGTGCTGTGATCGTGGCGGAGTAGGACGAGTTCGCCTGCCGTTCACCTGCTGGACGGCAGGCGATCTCGTTGGGCTCTTAGGTTCGGCCAGTTCCCACACTGACACCGATCTCGGAGGCCTTCGTGTCCTCACCCGCCGATCGGGGCCGCCGCCTGCTGCCCCTGCTCCCGACGAACCACCCGCTCGGGCGCCAGGCCGTCACCTGCGAGTTCCGCTGCGGCAACGCCTGCTCGCACGACGCGCCCAACACCGCGCAGAACGCGTACTTCGGCGATGTCGTCAAGGAGGTCGTGAGCCGCCGCGGCATGCTGAAGGCCGGTGCCGTCGTCGCGGCTGCCGGTGCCGGTGCGCTCGCGTTCTCCGGTGCGGCGTCCGCCGCTCCCGCCGGGGCGCACGCAGACCTGGACCTCGACCTCGACCTCAAGTTCGGCCGCGACCGCGACGGGCTCAACTTCGAAGCGGTGCAGCCCAACACCCTCGACGAGGTCGCCGTTCCGAAGGGGTACCAGACCGACGTCGTCATCCGCTGGGGCGACGCCGTCACGCACGACGCGCCGAAGTTCGACTTCGACAACCAGACGCCGGAGGCGCAGGCCAAGCAGTTCGGGTACAACAACGACTTCTGCGGTCTCGTCCCGCTGCCGGGCTGGGACCGCTGGCTCATGGTGAGCAACCACGAGTACACGACCGAGTCCGCCATGTTCAAGGAGTGGACCGAGAGCACGGTCACCGAGCGCCACGCCAAGATCGCGTGGGCCGCGCACGGCATGTCGGTCGTGCAGGTCGAGCGCGACCACCGCTCCGGCAAGCTCGTGGTGTCCAAGGACAAGAAGCGCTACAACCGCCGCATCACGCTGACCACGCCGTTCGAGGTGCGTGGCCCGGCGGCCGGCTCGAAGTACCTCAAGACCTCCGCCGACCCGTCCGGCCGCACGGTCCTCGGCACGCAGAACAACTGCGCCGGTGGCGTCACGCCGTGGGGCACGATCCTGTCCGGCGAGGAGAACTTCAACCAGTACTTCGCGAACGCGGACCTGGTCACCGACGCCGACACCAAGGCCAAGCTCAGCCGCTACGGCTTCTCCGGCAAGGCGTCGCTGCGCAAGTGGGAGAACTTCGACAAGCGCTTCGACCTCGCCCAGGAGCCGAACGAGGCCAACCGCTTCGGCTACATCGTCGAGATCGACCCGCTCGACCCGACCTCGACGCCGGTCAAGCACACCTCGCTCGGCCGCTTCAAGCACGAGGGTGCGAACGTCATCGTCGCGCGCGACGGCCGTGTCGTCGCGTACATGGGTGACGACGAGCGCTTCGACTACATGTACAAGTTCGTCACCGACGGCACGTACCAGAAGGGTGACTCGAAGCGCGCCCGCGAGCACAACAAGCGCCTGCTCGACTCCGGCACGCTCTACGTCGCCCAGTTCACCGGCGACAGCCCCGCCGCCGAGATCGACGGCACCGGCAAGCTGCCGGCCGACGGCGAGTTCGACGGCTCCGGCAAGTGGATCCCGCTGGCGCACAACGACAAGTCGTTCGTCCCCGGCTTCACCGCCGAGGAGGTCTACGTCTTCACGCGCCTCGCCGCCGACAAGGTGGGCGCCACGAAGATGGACCGCCCCGAGGACGTCGAGCCGTCGCTGAAGAACCGCCGCGTCTACGCCGCGCTCACCAACAACACCGACCGCGGTGTGAAGCCCGGCAAGGAAGGCGCCACCGAGGTCGCGCCGCGCATCAACAACAAGCACGGCCACGTCCTGGAGCTCGAGGAGCGCCGCTCAGACAACACGGCGACCACGTTCTCGTGGAAGCTGCTGCTGGTCTGCGGTGACCCCAACTCGCCGGACACCTACTTCGGCGGGTACGACAAGTCGCAGGTCAGCCCGATCTCCTGCCCGGACAACGTCGCGTTCGACTCGCAGGGCAACCTGTGGATCTCCACCGACGGCAACGCCCTGAAGTCCAACGACGGCATCTTCGCGGTGCCGGTCGAGGGCAAGCGCCGCGGTTACGTGAAGCAGTTCCTCACCGTGCCCAAGGGCGCGGAGGCGTGCGGCCCGGTCATCACGGACGACTTCGTCCTGGTGTCCGTGCAGCACCCCGGTGAGCTCGACGGCGCGTCGGCGAACAACCCGCTGTCGCACTGGCCGGACGGCGGCACCTCGCAGCCGCGTCCGTCCGTCGCGGTCGTGTGGCGCAAGGACCGCCGCCGCATCTGCGGCTGATCTCCGTGCGCTGGCTCGCCCAGCTC
>JASLAV010001073.1 GCA_030146905.1 Lentzea sp.
GTTCATTGCATGGCTCATCGTGACAGCCTGCAGGCGTAACCCAGCCGCTTGCGTCAGTCCGGTGAGCTCGTAGAGCGGCGCTGCCCTCCGATCTCGGCCACCAGACCGTGTGTGGGATTGGGATTGGTAGTCGGCTGCGTACGTTGTTGGGCTACGTGGTCCGGTTTCCAACGTGCCGCAAGCTCTGCGGCGCCTCTGGTCGACCCGCCACATGCACATCAATGAGGCGCTGAACGACTACGCAATTGGTAGGTCGCGTGCGCGGCGTCTGTGTTCCGCGCGAAGGGCCTTGAGCGGGGTGTAGTGGGGGCTGTGTGCGTTGTTGGCGATGTTGAGAGAGAGCACCTCTCGGCTGATGAGCTCGTCTTCCAGCTTCCACGGTTCGTCGTCGAGTACGTACGTCACACGTGCGTGGGCTGCCATCCACTCGGACAGGAGAGCTTCGCCTGGCTGGGTGAAGGTGAGCCGGTCGCCGCGGCTGCCGACTCGGCGGAGCTCGATCCCCAGCTGTCCGGCCAGATGGCATCCCAGGGTCAAGCGGAGCGTGGAGCCGTACGCGTTGCCTCGGAAGTGGTACCTGACGCGTTGGCGGAGGTGCTGCCGACTCGGAGGCTGGCCGTTCGACGGCGGGAGCTTCGGCGCGATTCCCACATAGAGCAGAGTGCCGAACGCGCCGACGGTGCAGCCCTGAACGGGGACACTCGGCGGCAGCGTGTCGAAGTACCACGCGTAGACCCCAGGTCTGGCCGGGATGGCCGAGTCGCGCGCCAGCACCTCGTCCCGCGAGTAGACCTGGCTCGGACTCAGCAACGGTCTCGCGCGCTCGAGGTAAGCGTCATGCTTCAACAGGTGCTCCTGGAGTGGTCGTTGGCGCTCCAGTTGAGTGAAACGTCCCACCCTCGCGGTAAATCAGCTCTATCTCTCTCGCCTTCAGCAGCTCGACGAGGCTTGGTACGGGTCGGGCGGGGAGGAGAACCGCGAGGCCCGCGTCGGGCCGCAGGTGATGTTGGTAGTCGAGGAGCTGGCCGATGGCCATGCGGACGTCCTGCCTGTTGGTGGACGCCTTGGCTTCGATGATCATCGTCTGTTGCTCGTCGAAGACGTCGCAGACGAGCAGCTCGCCCGTGGGCAGCCGGGCCGTGAGACAGCGCAGCTCCCGCCCCAGGAAATCCCTGTACTGCTTGATCAGCCTCGCCTCGGGATAGGTGACGGTGCGCGGTCCGCCGTTGTTGCTGGACGTCGTGTCTTCAGGAACGTCACCCACCGGCCGGGAGGTCAGTACGGTCTCGGTGCGGCGTGGGCGGTTCGTCCTGCCGCGGGCCGCGCTCGCTTCGAGCACCTGCCATTCGGCGGGAGTGAGCGGGAACGGGTTGGCGCCGCCGGGCATTCGCAGGATCCTCGCCCCAGCGAAGTCGGAGTTGGACTCGAGGTGCTGCTTGGTGATCGGTGTGTCGAACAGGTAGCGGTTGAAGCGCAGGCCGACAACGTCCGCCTCGGACGGCGATTGCTCCTTCCAGTAGGAGTCGAAGTCGGTAGTGCGGTAGACCGACGAGGTGATCACGCCCAGCCCGTAGACGCCGGCAGCCGCGCCAGAGATCCAGAACGCGAAGCGGTCGCCTGGCCGCAGGTCCTGGTGATGAATCGCGACCGTCCACCTGTCGAGCTCCATCGTGTTGTCCTGCCACCAGGCCCAGACGTCCCACGCGGCCGGGTTGCACTGCAGGAGCCAGTACCGCGGCGAAGCCTGCTCGGCGTGGAGGTCGCCGAACCGCGCGTGCCGGTCCGCGGGAATCAGCGTGATGCTGCGCAGCGGCGCGGATAGGCCCAGCGGCGTCAGCACGCGGTCGGCCGGGATGGCCGACTCGTACTCCTGGACGTCGCCCAGCGCGACGATGTGCTCCCAGGTCGCGCCTTCCTCGTCGGCGCCCCACACGGCCCTCGCGACGTCCGCGTTCCGGAACACGTGCAGGATGGTGGCTTCGGCGAAGAAACCCATGTCGGCGTAGAAGAGAATCCGGTCGCCCGCTCGCCGGTTCCGCAGTGCGACGGCCTTGGCGTTGCCGGTCGACGCGGTGGGGGTGGAGCCCCACAGCCGGGCTGTCCCGTCCGGGAACAGCCGGCTCAGTGCAGGGAGGTCGTCGCCGAGCTCGGACGCGATGTCGGAGATCCGGACCCCGCGGCGGACGGAGCGCTCGAAGTTCTGCGGCCCGTTATGCCGCGAGCCGCCGCGGGGCTGCAGGACGAGCTGGCCGTTGGTCATGATCACGAGGATAGGGACGGGCACCGACAATTTCCGGCGCGCGTCACCGGCCGAGCACCGCGCGCAGGTAGGCCTGGGTGTCGTCATCGATGGAGTAGAGGCGACACCCTCTGGCTCCGCGGCTGGCCAGGCCCCTGTAGGTGTTCGCCGCGAGCCGGAGGTACTCGTCAGCACTCACGTCCTTCATCGCCGGATCGTGGCTGTACTCCGGGCGAGCCACCCAACGGTCGTCCCGGCGACCGAGGTCCGGTCCCATGATCACGCCGGCGT
>JASLAV010001141.1 GCA_030146905.1 Lentzea sp.
CCGAGGTCAGACCGGTCAGCCGGGTGCTTTCGCCGCCGGCCCAGTGGTCGGGGCTGCCGGTGGCCGCGGCGGCGGGCCGGTCGATGCCGATGCGAGCGAGTTCGCGCTGGGCGTCGGCGATCTGCTGTTCGCTGTCGCCGAGCAGGGTGATCGGCGCGCCCTGCGGCGCCATCCAGCCGAGCCAGGTCGACATCGGCCCGTCGAGGCCGAAGCTCAGCGTGCCGGCCAGGTGCCGGTGCGCGAACGCCTTGCGCGAACGCAGGTCGACCACCCACTGCCCGGCCGCGATCCGTCGGCCGAGTTCGGCCGGGTCGGCGACCGTGGCAGGGGTCAGATCGATCAGGTCGGCGCCGGCGGCGTTGCGGGCGCCCATGTGTGCGTAGTAAGCCGGGTAGGCATCCAGCCCGGCGAGGGTTTGGACGACGAAGTCGTCGGTCTCCAGCCGCAGCACGGGGTTCGCGGTGCGCTCCCGGCCGATCGTCGACTCCGGGGCGTCGGACTGGCTGGCCGAGCAGAAGCTGCCGAACCCATGGGTCGGCCACACCTGCGCGCCGTCGGGCAGCAGATCGGCCAGCCGCCGGGCGGAGGCGTGCTGGTGTTCGGCGAGGGTGTGGGCGTGCTGCTTGCCGAGCAGGTCGGTGCGGCCGGTGGTGCCGAACAACAGCGACCCGCCGGTGAACACCCCGACCGGCTCGTCGTTGTCGTCGAGAACGTACGACAGGTGGTGGAAGGTGTGCCCCGGCGTGGCCACCACCCGGAGCCGCAACCGCGCCGACACGGCGAACTCATCTCCATCGGCAACCGCCCGCCGGTCGAACCCGACCTCCTCGGCGCCGGCGACCAGATAGGTCGCACCGGTCAGCTTGGCGAGGGCCAAGCCGCCGGAGACGTAGTCGTTGTGCAGGTGCGTCTCGGCGACGTGCGTGATGCGCACCCCGAGACGACCGGCCAGGGCCAGTATCCGGTCGATATCGCGCTGCGGGTCCACCACGATCGCGACCTGCCCGTCATGGGCCAGGTAGCTGCGATCACCCAGGGATGAGGTCTGCACGACCGTCACGTCCGCCATCACACTTCGTCTCCTCGGTTGTTCGCGGTGCTCAGCGGCTGGTCTCGACCGGGCGACCGGCCTGGCGCCACGGCTCAGTACCACCAACGGAAATCTCACTTACCGTCACCCTCAACTCTTAACAGTAAATACCCCGGGGGGTATGTTGAAGACATGGTTCGACCCTGAAAAGAGCAGACGCCCCCGCCTCAGGGGCGGCGACCCGGACTCAGGACAGCGACATGAACAGCTTCTCGAGCTCTTCCTCGCTCATCGGCGGTTCCTCACCCCGCTGGCGGGCAGCCTGGCATTCCCGCATCCCGGTAGCGATGATCTTGAAACCTGCCCGGTCGACAGCACTGGACACCGCGGACAACTGGGTGAGCACCCGTGCGCAGTCCTCGCCGTTCTCGATCATCGCGATCACCGCGCCGAGCTGCCCTTGTGCACGCTTCAAACGCGTCAGTGCGTCCTTGAGCAGGACCGGACTCATCTCCACGAGCGCCACCTCCATCGCGAGCATACCCCAGGGGGTACTGGGTACTGCCAGGTCAATATACCCCCAGGGGCATGCGTCATGCCTACGGCGTCTGCATCGCACATGCCCGCCACACCCGATTCGGCCACTGTCCCAGGCCCAGATCTTCCTAGGCGGGTCTGCTGCACGAGTTGGTGGCAGCGGTTGTTACGCAGCCTGGGTGGCTGCGTGGTCATGATTGCTTCGTATTCGATAGGGATCAACCGGCCGAGGACGGGTTGGCGTCTGCGGCGGTGATAGGTGCGTTCGATCCGGCTGACGATCGCGATCCGCAGCCCGTGCCAACACCGGGCGTGGCACAAGCGGGACTGAAGCCTGGGTGTCACCGCACGAGCCGATGGCAGCGAGACGAATCTCTTGCCAGCGGCGTCACCAGCGGGCGTGCCATTGACGCCGACGTCACCGGCTGGCGGGGACAGCGCTGCCGCCGACATGGTGCGATCCCGTCACCGGGGAGCGGAGCCGACCTCCGTCTGTTCCCAGCTGGAGGGACGGCACCGCCACCTGTTCAGTTGTCGTAGTCGAAAAAAGTCCTGATCTCGCGCAGGACGCGCTGAGGGGCCTCGTGCAGCATCCAGTGTCCGGTGTCGAGCGGAACACCGGTGGCCTGTGGGGCCGCACTGCGGAGGGCGGTCAGGAACATCTCGAACAACGGGGCCTGAGCGAGGAAGTGGACGGGGATGGTGATCGGGTGGGTCATGGAGGCGCGGTTGTCCAGTTCGTCCTGTGGCCACGCTTGGTAGTAGCGAGAGCCGTTGTGAAACGCGTCGGTTCGCGAGTAGGCGCGGACGTACTCGTCCACGATGTGCGGCGGCATCGGCTCCTCGCTACCGCGTGACATCGCCCGGTAAAAGTGCTCCAGGTACAACCGTTCCCGTCCCGCGACGAGCTCCTCGAACATTGGTTCCTGCTCGTGGAAGGAGAAGTGGTAGGACAGTGCCCGGACCTGCTCGTAGGTGAGGGACCCGCCGGTGATGGGGAAGTCCATCATGAGCAGGCCGGAGAACTGGTGGGGCCACCGCGTGACCAGGGCGTAGGCGATGCCGGCGTCGTGCGAGACGAGCCGAACGCCGTCGGTGTGGCCGAGTTCGTCGAGCAGGCGATGGACGTAGCCGGCGAGGGTTGCCTTGTCGTGGGAGGGCAGCTTCCCGGTGCTGTCACCGAAACCCGGCAGGTCGATCGCGATGACGGTGTGCCCTGGCAGCAGGTCCTCCATGATGCCGCGCCACCCGAACCAGGTTTCGGGGAAGCCGTGCAGGAGCACGATGGGCTGTGGCCCCTCGCCTCCTACGACGTAGTGCATCTGCATTCCGTCGACGGTGGTGAAGCGATGCTCGAAATGCCGGGCGAACTCCGGGTCATCACGCGTCGCGGCGTCGTAGTTCTCGCTCAACGGGGTCTCGGGCACGAGAGGGTTCACGGATCTGTCCTCATCTCAGTGGTGGTTGCCAGTGCGCGGTCGGCGCGAGGTCCGGGTTGTTACGGCGGGCTGCGAGGGTCGTGAGCGCCACGAGGGCGGCGAGTGCAGTCATCGCAGCGGCGGAGTAGAACGCGGGAGCCAAGCCGGACAAGAACCGGCCTGGCTCCCGCCGAACTAGACGGCGACGACGACCGCGATGCTTGGGGAGCCGCCGACCTGAGGCGACGCACCATCGGTGGAAGCTGTCCGGGCGGAATCCGTCCGTTACTCGGCAGGAGGTGGAACTGCCTGGCCTGTCGCACCGCTCACGCGGCGGCTCCGCCGTCGACGACGAAGTCGGAACCGGTGACGAACGAGGACTCGGTCGTCGCGAGGAACAGCGCGGCTGCGGCGACCTCGTCGACCTGGCCCATGCGACCGATGGGGACTTCCAAGCCCTGTGCGCTGACGCCGGATCGGGCGAGCTGCTTCAGCACACCCGTCATCCCGGGGGTGTCGACTGGTCCGGGGCACAGGGCGGTGACACGGATGCCGCGGGGTGCCAGCTCGAGTGCCCACGAACGAGCGAAGTTGCGGATCGCCGCCTTGGTGGCGGCGTAGACGCTCATGCCTGGAGAGCCCTTGATGCCGGCGATGGAGGAGACGAGGACCACCGACGCGCCCTGGGCGAGCAGGGGAAGCGCTTTCTGCACCGTGAAGAACATGCCCTTCACGTTGACGTCGAACGTCGCGTCGTACCTCTCCTCGGTGACATCGGCGAGACCGAGCCAGTCCCCGCTGCCCGCGTTCGCCACGATCACGTCGAGCCGGTTCTCGCGCTCCTTGATCAGGGCGAAGAGGCGGTCGAGGCTGCCAAGGTCGGCCACGTCACCCTTGAATCCCGTGACGTCGCCAGCGATTTCCGCGACGGCGGCGTCCAGTTTGTCCTGGCGACGACCCGTGACGTACACCGTCGCACCTTCCGATGCCAAGCGGCGCG
>JASLAV010001150.1 GCA_030146905.1 Lentzea sp.
CTCGCGGTAGCCGGCCAGCGGCTCCGTGGCGCCCTTGCGCTCCGACGTGACGGTGTCGCCGACCTTGGACTGGCGCACGTCCTTCACGCCGGTGATCAGGTAGCCCACCTCGCCGACGCCGAGGCCCTGCGACGGCTTCGGTTCCGGCGAGACGATGCCGACCTCGAGGATCTCGTGGGTGGCACCGGTCGACATCATCTTGATGCGCTCGCGCGGCGTGATCTTGCCGTCCACGACGCGGATGTAGGTGACGACGCCGCGGTAGGTGTCGTAGACCGAGTCGAAGATCATCGCGCGGGCCGGGGAGTCCGCCGCGCCCACGGGGGCCGGGACCTTCCGCACGACCTCGTTGAGCAGCGCCTCGACACCGATACCGGTCTTCGCCGAGACGCGCAGCACCTCTTCCGGCTCGCAGCCGACGATGTGCGCGATCTCCTTCGAGTACTTGTCCGGGTCCGCGGCCGGCAGGTCGATCTTGTTCAGCACCGGGATGATGGTGAGCTCGTTCTCCATCGCCAGGTACAGGTTGGCCAGCGTCTGCGCCTCGATGCCCTGCGCGGCGTCGACCAGCAGCACGGCGCCCTCGCAGGCCTCCAGCGCGCGGGACACCTCGTAGGTGAAGTCGACGTGGCCGGGCGTGTCGATCATGTGCAGGACGTGGTCCTGCCCTTCGAGCTGCCACGGCAGGCGCACGTTCTGCGCCTTGATGGTGATGCCGCGCTCGCGCTCGATGTCCATGCGGTCGAGGTACTGCGCTCGCATAGCCCGCGCCTCGACGACGCCGGTGAGCTGCAGCATCCGGTCGGCCAGGGTGGACTTGCCGTGGTCGATGTGCGCGATGATGCAGAAGTTCCGGATGAGTTCCGGAGGCGTGAACGTCGTGTCGGCGAACGTGCTCAAAGTGGTCCTCAGCAGGAAATCGGACGGGTGTCCCCTTATGGTCCCATAGAGCCCGGCGTGCTCTGCACCACTAGGGTGCGTTCGTGCTGATGAACGGTGAGGACCCCCGTCCCGCGAGGGGCGCGGTCCGTGAGATCCACGACGCCACGGGTGCCGCGAAGCTCGCGTACGAGCCCTCGGTGGACGGCGACGCCGACCCCGGTGAGGTCATCTGGGCCTGGGTGCCCTTCGAGGAGGACGCGAACCGCGGCAAGGACCGCCCGCTGCTGGTCGTGGGGCATGCGAAGGGCGACCTGATCGCGTTGATGCTGTCCTCCAAGGAGCCGCGCGACGACTACCTGGAGCTCGGCGCGGGCGCCTGGGACCGCGAGGGCAGGCCGTCCTACCTGCGGCTCGACCGCGTCTTCGCACTCGACTCCGACGACGACATCCGGCGCGAGGGCGCCGTGCTGGCACCCGGTGCGTTCAGCGAGGTCGTCGACGCCCTGCGCGAGCGCCACGGCTGGCGCTGACCGCCTACTCCCGGGGGAGCAACTCCTGGGTGCCGAGGACGGTGAGCAACGCGAGGCGCTCGGCGTCCTCGGTCCCCGGTTCCGCCGTGTAGATCATGACCCGCAGGTCGCTGCCGGCCACGGTGAGGACGTCGCAGTCGAGCGTCACGGCCCCTGCCTGCGGGTGGTCGATGGTCTTGCGCGCCGCCACGTGCCGCCCGACGGCGCCGGAGTCCCACAGTTCCGCGAACCGCGCACTCCTCGCGCGCAGCTCCTCGACCAGCCGCCGGAGCCGCCCGTCCGCCGGGTAGCGGGACGCGGCCGAACGCAGGTCGGCGACCTGGGCGGCCCGCAGGTCGTCCACCACCTCCGGTGTCTGCCGGGCCCGGCTGTCACCGCTGACGAACGTGCGCCACACGGCGTTGCGCTCGTTGCCGCGCCGTCCCGACGGATCTCCCATCAACGCCGCGTACGGCCCGTTGGCCACCAGCAACGTCCAGCACGCGTCGAAGACGGCGACGGGCGTGCCGGCCAGCCGGTCCAGCATCCGCTGCACGCTCGGCGTGATGTACGCGGGCACCATCGCCGCACCCGGCGGCACGAGACCGGCGAGCCGGAAGAGGTGCTCGCGCTCGGCGGGGGACAGCCGCAGGGCGCGGGCCAGTGCCTCGACGACCTGCGTCGACGGGTTGGACGCCCTGCCCTGTTCGAGGCGCGTGATGTAGTCGACGGAGATCCCGGCCAGGCCGGACAGCTCCTCGCGGCGCAACCCGGCCGCACGCCGGTGCGCGCCGGTGGGAAGCCCCGCCGACTCGGGCGAGAGCCGGTCGCGCCAGCGGCGCACCGCCTGTCCGAACTCCGTCGTCGCCACACCTCGATTCTGCCCGCCATCAGGCCGTAGTGCCTGGTACCCGCAGTCCCAGGAACACCGGTCGACTGGCTGGCACCGCCGCGCGGGACGAACCTGGAGCCATGACAACGACACTGATCACCGGGGCGAACAAGGGCCTCGGTTTCGAGACCGCCCGTCGCCTCCTCGCCGCTGGCCACACCGTCTACCTGGGCAGCAGGGACGCGGAGCGGGGACGGCAGGCCGCAGAGCGGCTGGGCGCGCGCCCGGTCGTCATCGACGTCACCGACGACGACTCGGTCCTGGCCGCCGCGAAGACCATCGAGGCAGAGGGCGGTCTCGACGTGCTGGTCAACAACGCCGGCATCGAGGGCCGGACGTCCGGCGGCGGGGTGGTCGGCGCCGCGGACACCACGGCCGACGTGATGCGCACGATGTTCGAGACGAACGTCTTCGGCCTGGTGCGCGTGACGCACGCGTTCCTGCCGCTGCTCGCCCGTTCCGCAGCGCCCGTCATCGTGAACGTCAGCAGCGGCCTGGCCTCGCTCGCCGGTGCCGGCGACCCGTCCTCACCCGGCCACTTCTACCCCGGCGTCGCCTACCCGGCGTCCAAGGCGGCGGTCAACATGGTCACGGTGCAGTACTCCAAGGCGTTCCCCGGCATCCGGATCAACGCCGTGGAGCCCGGCTACACCAAGACGGACCTGAACGCGAACACGGGCACGCAGACCGTCGAGGAAGGCGCCGAGATCATCGTCCGCATGGCGCAGACCGGCCCCGACGGACCGACCGGCGGTTTCTTCTCCGCCCACGGCCCGCTGCCCTGGTGATCGTCAAGCGAGCCGGGTGATGTCGACCGTGACCTCCAGCGCGGTCGCCGCCCCGCCCGAGTAGATCCCTTCAACGGCGCCACGTCCGCGTAGTCACGACCGAGCGCCACCCACACGTGCCGCGGGCCGACCGGGATCCCCATGGCCCGCAACAGCACGAGGCTGAGGTGCGCGAAGTCCTGGCAGACGCCCTTGCGTTCGCGCCACGCGTCCACGACCGAACTGTGCACGCCGGTGGATCCCGGCTGGTACTTCAGCTGCTCCCACACCCATTCCGACGCGGCCAGCACGGCGTCCGACGGCGAGTTGCCCTTCTTCAGCGCACGGGCCTTGCTCGGCAACTCGCGGTCGCGTGGCGTGTACCGCGTCGGTTCCAGGAACTCCGTATACCGGTCGAGAACGCTCTCCCCGCGCATGTCCTGCCACGTGCCCGTGGTGACCGGCTCGATCTCCGCACTCGTCTCCACGACCGACGACGCGACGATCTCAGTTCCGTGTGTGGTGCGTGGAGGTCGAACGACGTGACCTCCGTGCCCCAGTAGTCGGTGTAGCGGTACGCACGAGTCGCCGGACTCGTTTCGACGCGTGACACCACCACGTTCTGACGGCGGTCACCGCGTGGAGTGAGCCGCTCCTCTTGTACGACTGCACAACCGGCGCCTCGTACTCGTAACCAGTCGTGTGCACGACACGCACTCGCCAGCTTATGGTCAGCCCACCTCGGTGTTCGTCCAGGCGACCCACGGCGCCACGTGGAAGTACTGCTGTGACATGGCTTCACCGACGTCACGAACCGTCGTGGAGTCCACCAGACCCGCGAACATCGCCGCGCGTTCCTCCACAAAGCTGAAGAACGCGTGCGGCCCCATCGTGCGCGCGTAGGTCTCCCGTTCCGCGACGGCGTTCCACATCTCGGTCGACACGACCTCGCGCGCACCACGGGTGTTCTCGCGCGCGCTGTTGACCGACGACACGATCGAGCTCGGGTTGTCCTTGTTGTACGCCACCAGTTCCGTCAACGACCACACGTCGAACTGGTCCGCTCCCACCGGCGGCGTGATCCCGAGAACGGTGAGGAGCTGCCGCGACGTGGCGTCCGGATCGACGGTCGCGTCCTCCAGCAGCTGGTGGACCGAGACTCGGACGGTCCTGCGAGGCCGGGTTGCGCGAGCTCGCGCTCCTGGGTGGACGACTTGGCTGCGAACACCCACGTGTCCTTGGACCCGCCGCCTTGCGACGAGTTGACCACCAGACTGCCCTCCGGCAACGCGATGCGGGTGAGGCCACCGGGCAGCACGAAGATGAAGTTGCCGTCGTTGACCGCGAACGGCCTCAGGTCCACGTGCCGCGGCGCGAGCTTGTCGCCCACCTTGGTCGGCACGGTGCTCAGCTGCACGACGGGCTGTGCGATCCACCCGCGCGGGTTGCTCCTGATCCGCTTCCGCAACGAGTTGAGCTGCTTGACGGTCGCGTCCGGCCCGAACACGATCCCGTACCCGCCCGATCCCTCCACGGGTTTGACCACGAGCTCATCGAGCCTGTCGAACACGTGCGTCCGCTCATCCGGCAGCCAGCACCGGAACGTGTCGACGTTGGGAAGCAACATCTTCTCGCCGAGGTGGTACTGCACGATCTCCGGCAGGTAGGTGTAGACGAACTTGTCGTCCGCCACCCCGTTGCCCACGGCGTTGGCGACGACGTTGCCCGCCCTCGCCGCGTTCGCAGGCCCGCGATGCCGAGGACCGAGTCCGGCCGAAGTGCACAGGATCCAGAAAGTCGTCGTCGATGCGCCGGTAGATGACGTCGATCTGCCGCTCGCCCTCGGTCGTGCGCCGGTAGACGAAGTTGCCCCGGCAGAACAGGTCACGCCCCTCGACCAGCTCGACACCCATCTGCCGCGCGAGCAACGAGTGCTCGGAGTAGGCAGAGTTCGCCAGTCCCGGCGTGAGCACCACGACGTTCGGATCCGCCGCGTTGCGGAGCGCTCGCAGCAGGTGGACCGCGTAGTCGCCCACCGCGCGCACGCGATGCCGTGCGAACAGGTCGGGGAACACCCGCGCCATCGTGCGCCGGTTCTCCATCACGTAACTCACACCACTGGGACACCGCAGGTTGTCCTCAAGCACCCGAAACGCGCCCTGCTCGTCCCGCACCAGGTCCACACCGGAAACCTGGATGCGCACGCCGTTGGGCGGACTGATGCCGACCGCCTCCCGGTGGAAGTGCTCGCAGCTGGTGATGAGCCGCGGGATCACGTCCAACGGGAACGGTCGCTCCTGACCGCTCAGCGAGAACGTGATGCCCTGGTCCACGAACGCCCGGCCAAGGGCTTCGCTGCGGGCGTGACCTGGGACGGAGCCACCGACTCGTACAGCGCGCGGTAGGCGCTGCGCACACCGTCCTCGGTGGAGAACATCTCGTCGTAGGCGTCGGCGTCCGGAAACGAACCGAGGCCTCCGCCGGCGTCGGCGGGCGCTCTCGCAGCGTGCTCCGGGCACGAAAAAAGCCCTGCGGGGAGCGCTTGTGGCGCTCAACCCGCAGGGCAAATAAAG
>JASLAV010001168.1 GCA_030146905.1 Lentzea sp.
GCGAGGTAGTTGTCCCAGTCGAAACCCTGGTAGGGCTCGTCCATGAGGACCACGCCGGGATCGTGCATGAGCGCGAGGATGAGGTTGAGCTTCTGCTTGGTGCCGCCGCTGAGCACGCCGGCCTTGCGGTGCAGGTAGCGGGACAGGTCCAGGCGCTCCACCAGTTCGTGGGCGCGGGTGAGGGCGGGGAGCTGGTAGGCGCTCTGGAAGTAGCGCAGGTGCTGCTCCACGGTCAGCTCGTTGTTGACGACGATGCGCTGCGGGCAGTAACCGAGGCGGCCCCTGTGCACGACGTTGCCGCGATCGGCTTTCAGCTCACCGGACAACACGCGCAGCAGCGTCGTCTTGCCGGCGCCGTTCTCACCGATGATCCCCATGATCTCCCCTGGTCGCAGTGAGAACTCGACACCTCGTAGCACCTGGTGCGAGCCGAAAGCCTTGTACAGCCCAACGGCCTGCAGGGCGAAGTCCTCTGAGGACACCGCGCTCCCTTCGAAGTCGGCTCAACGCGTGCGGGAGGTGGCGGACACGACGAGGTCCGCCAGGACGTGCCTGGCCTGCGCGGTGATCGGCGCCGACTCCAGGACCGACAGGGCCCGCCGCGTGCGCGCGGCGATCAGCTCCTCGACGCGGCCGGCGGCACCCGTCTCGCGGACGACGTCCCGCAGCAGCTCCGACTCACGCTGGTCCAGGCCCGGTTTGCCGTGCAGGGCGGCGATGACCTCGCGCTGCGCCCTGGTGGCCCGTCGCCACGCGAGCACCATCAGCACGTTCTCCTTGCCCTCGCGCAGGTCGTCCAGGTCCGGTTTCCCCGTCACGGCGGGGTCGCCGAACACGCCCAGCAGGTCGTCCCGCAGCTGGAACGCCTCACCGACCGGGCGTGCGTAGGCGCTGCACGCGGCGAGGACGGGTGCCTCGGCGCCCGCCAGCACCGCGCCGATGCGCAGCGGCAGCTCCACGGTGTACCGGGCGCTCTTCAGCCGGATCACCCGCCACGCCCGTGCCAGGGGATCGCCGCCGGAGCCGGTCGCGCCGAGCAGGTCGAGGTACTGGCCGGCGATCAGCTCGACGTGCATGGTGTCGACCAGTTCGCGCACAGCCCTCTTGCGACCGTCCTCCGCGTCGAGGACGGACAGCAGCTCGTCCGACCACACCAGGGCCAGGTCTCCGAGCAGGATCGCGGTGCTGGTGCCGAACCGTTCAGCCGCCTGCCGGCCGCCGGTGCCGCGGAAGCCCGCCGCCAGCGCCCTGTGCACCGTCGGTTTGCCCCGGCGTCGGTCGGAGCCGTCCATGATGTCGTCGTGCACCAGGGCGAAGGTGTGGAACAACTCCAGCGCCGCACCCAGGACCACGGGCTGTTCCGCATCGGGATCGCCTCCCGCGGCCAGCCACCCGCAGTGGCAGAACATCGGCCGGATCCGCTTGCCGCCTTCCAGGAACTCGCGCAGCACCGCCACCAGTGGCAGCAGGCACGCGTCGGGAGCGGAGCCGGACTTCCCGGCCAGGAACGCGGTCAGGGCCGAGTCCACCCGTTCACGCACCCGGCCGGTGCCCGGGTGCGGCGCGGCATCCGCGGAAATCGTCGAGGAGGCAAGGAGATCACTGGTCATCTTTTCTCCGTGAGTGCTGGAGCGCGAGGCAGCGGAGCCGAGTGCGGATGACGCCGGAGGAAGCCGGAGAGAATCGTTTCGCCGACCCGGCTTTGCGAAATTAACACCGGACGCCGACGGGTGGCGAGCGTGATTCCGAAACAGACCACGACATCACCCTTTCCGGTGTCCACACAGGTTCGTGCGGGGTGTTCCGCTCGAACCACCGCGGTCCTCTGCCCTGCCGCGCGAGAAAATCACACCTCCTTCGTGTGTATGCGCGACTCCTCGTTGGCATGAAATCGCGAGCACCACTTGAATCGATCTACGAGCTGCGGCAAGTTCGCTCGCATCCGGTGAAAAATGCCGTGGATCATCAATTGCCGTACGCCGCTCGCGCCGGCGACCGCCGCCGATCCGAATTTCACGGTCACCGCAACGCAGTCCTCGAAGGGAACCGAGCATGACCTCCCTCGACCACCCCGTCGAGCACAGGCTCTTCTACTGCCCAGAACCCCCGGTCGTCCATCCACGCGCCGCCGAAGCCGAACGTGACGCCATAGCGTGGATGGACCGCGTGGGCCTGTGGGCGGACGACGGGCAGCGCAAGCGACTCATCGGCACCAACAGCGCGGAGTTCTACGCCCGCTTCGCCCCGCGTGCCACCGACGAAGGCCTGCAGGTCGCCGTGAGATGGGTCTACTGGGGCTTCATCTTCGACGACCTGCGTTGCGACGCGGGCGAGTTCAGCACCAGGCCCCACGAGTTCCTGCGCATGGCGGGTGAAGTCCAACGCGCATTGGAGGCGCCGTGGCACGTGGTGGTGGACGACCCGCTGATCATCGCACTGCAGGACATCGCGCTGAGCATGCGCGAATGCGCCACACCGGTGCAGGCGCAGAGGTTCGTGCACGCGCACCGGTCGTGGCTCTACGCGGTCGCCTGGCAGACCGCCAACCGCGCACGGGGCCGGATGCCGGGCCTCGACGAGTACACCGTCATGCGCGCCAACTCCGCGGGAGGAGAACCCACGCTGGCACTGCTGGAGATCGCCAACGGCGCCGAGATCCCCGGCGCGGAGATGGACTCGCCGCCGATCCGCGCACTGACGGAGATGGCGATCCTGATCGCCTCCTGGGACAACGACCTGCACTCCTACGCCAAGGAAAGCCGGGAGCACCAGGCAGAGCAGAACATCGTCAACGTCCTGATGCACCAGCACGGCGTCGGCGAGGACGCGGCGGCCGGCCAGGCCCGCGCACTGCGGGACCGCGTCATGGCCCGGTTCCTGCGGTTGCGCGACGACGTCCGGACCCGCCGGTGCAGCCCCGCACTGCGGGAGTACCTCGCCTGCCTGGGACACGCCATCCGCGGCAACATCGACTGGGCGTTGAACGTTCCCCGCTACACCGCGGCGAACGGCGCGCCGCCGGCCCTCCCCGTGCCCCGCGCCGAGGCCGCCTGGACGT
>JASLAV010001177.1 GCA_030146905.1 Lentzea sp.
CCCGATGAACCAGGTCGCGGTGTTCACCTGCTCGAACGCCGAGCTGGGCTGCCAGGGCCCGCAGACCGACGTGGCCGTGCGCAAGGCCATCTACTACGGCATGAACCGCACCCAGATCAACGCGCTCGCGTTCGAGAACACCGCGAGCGAGGTCTCGCCGGGCGCGGCGCTGCTGGAGCGGGACAAGGAGCAGATCTCCGGCAAGCTCCAGGAGAAGACCGCGCCGATGCAGCCGGACGAGGCCAAGGCCACGCAGATCCTGGAGGGCGCGGGCTACACCAAGGGCGGCGACGGCATCTACCAGAAGGACGGCAAGCCGCTGGCCATGACCCTCAAGGTCGTCGCCGGCTGGACCGACTACATCACCGCCGTCGACACCATGAGCCAGCAGCTGCAGAAGGTCGGCATCAAGATCACCGCGCAGCAGGTCTCCTGGAACGAGTGGTCCGACGCGCGCGGCCAGGGCGAGTTCGAGCTGCTGATCGACTCGATCCACCAGGGCCCGGCGCCCGACCCGTTCTACAACGCGTCCTACTTCTTCAGCACCGCGACCACGGCCAAGGTCGGCGAGGTGGCGAACCCGAACTTCTCGCGCTTCTCCAACCCCGCGGTCGACGCCGCGCTCGGCGCGCTGAAGGGCATCGACCCGGAGGACGACGCCGCCCGCCAGCCGCACCTCGACACCATCCAGACCGAGATCGAGAAGTCCATCCCGTACATCCCGGTCCTGACCGGCGGCACGACCAGCGAGTACAACGCGAAGAAGTTCACCGGTTGGCCGACCAAGGACGACCTGTACGCGTTCCCGGCGCTGTGGGCGCGCCCGGAGGCTTCCGAGATCCTCATGAAGCTCAAGCCGGCCGGCCAGTGATCGACTGAGTGAGGCGATAGGCGGACCGATGAGGTACTACTTCCGAAAGTTCGCGTTCTACCTGGTCGCCCTCTGGGCGGCGCTGACGCTGAACTTCTTCATCCCGAGGCTCCTCCCGGGCAACCCGGTGGACATCCTCATGGCGAGGCTCTCCCAACGGGGCGGAACCGTGGACCCGTCGGCCCGCAGGGCGTTCGAGCTGATGCTCGGCACGGACAGCAGCGAATCGCTCCTGCAGCAGTACGTGTCGTACCTGGGCAACATGTTCCGCGGTGACCTCGGCATCTCGGTGAGCGCGTTCCCGGCGCCGGTGTCCGAGGTCATCGCGACCGCCCTGCCCTGGACGCTGATGCTGGTCGGCATCGCGACGTTCCTGTCGTTCGCCTTCGGCATCGTCCTGGGCACGTTCGTCGGTTGGCGGCGCGGCACCTGGCTGGACAGCCTGGTGCCCGCCACCACCGTGCTCGCCGCCGTGCCGTACTTCTGGCTGGCGCTGCTCCTGGTCGCGGTGCTGTCCTCGGCGTGGGGCTGGTTCCCGCTCCAGGGCGGCTACGACATCCTGCTCTCGCCCGGCTGGAACGGCGAGTTCATCGGCTCGGCCATCTACTACGGCACGCTGCCCGCGCTGACCATCGTCATCTCGTCGGTCGGCGGCTGGCTGCTGGGCATGCGCAACATGATGGTGTCCGCGACCTCAGAGGACTACGTGCTGACCGCCAAGGCCAAGGGCCTGCGCGACTCGCGGATCATGATCAAGTACGCGGCCCGCAACGCGGTGCTGCCGTCGGTGGCCGGTTTCGCGATCTCGCTCGGGTTCGTGGTGTCCGGCTCGATCATCACCGAGCAGGTGTTCTCCTACCCGGGCATCGGGTCCAAGCTCCTGCAAGCGGTGCAGAACAACGACTACGCCCTCATGCAGGGCATCTTCCTGGTGATCACGGTCGCCGTGCTCGGCGCGAACCTCGTGGTCGACCTGCTCTACGCCGTCATCGACCCGCGCACCCGCGTCAGCGGCTGAGAAGGAGAACGGACACCGTGACGAATCTCAGTGCTGTCACCGTCGAGCCTCCGCGCGGCCGGGCCGGGTGGCGGTCCATGCTGCCGCGCTGGTCGCCGAAGCTCGGCGTCGGCCTGGTCCTGGTCGGGCTGATCACGTTCATCGGCGCGATCGGCCCGCTGCTGGTCGGCGACCCGAACACGATCCGCGACATCAGCCTCACCCCGCCGGGCGGCGAGTTCTGGCTGGGCACCACGTGGACCGGTCAGGACATCGTGGCCCAGCTCGCCCACGCGACCAGGGGATCGCTCTCCATCGGCCTGATGGTCGGTGTGATGGCGACGTTCCTGTCGGCGCTGTTCGGCATCGTGGGCGCGTACGCCGGCGGGTACGTGGACGAGGCCTTCAACCTGTTCTCCAACTTGATGCTGGTGATCCCCGGCCTGCCGCTGGTGATCGTCATCTCCGCGTTCGTGCCCGCCGACCAGCGCGGCACGTGGACGATCGCGGTGGTGCTGGCGATCACCGGTTGGGCCGCGTCGGCCCGGGTGCTGCGCGCGCAGACGCTGTCGCTGCGCAACCGGGACTACGTGGCCGCCGCGCGGGTCTCCGGCGAGCGCTCGTGGCGCGTCATCACGGTCGAGATCCTGCCGAACCTGCTGCCGCTGCTCGCGTCGCAGTTCGTGTTCTCGGTGATCTACGCGATCCTCAGCGAGGCGGGCCTGTCGTTCCTCGGCCTGGGCGCGTCCAACTCGTCCACCCTCGGCACGATGCTCTACTACGCGCAGAACAGCTTCGCGCTGCAACGCGAGGCGTGGTGGTGGTTCGTGCCGCCGGGCCTGATCATCGCCCTGTTCGGCTGCGGCCTCGCGCTGATCAACTTCAGCATCGACGAGATCATCAACCCCAAGCTGCGCGACATCCCCCGCCGCACCAAGGCCGAAGCCGCCCGCACGCCCGAACCCGCGGCACGCGCGGACGACGACGTGGTGCTCACCGTGAACGGCCTGTCCGTCGTCTACCAGGTGGAGAACCCGGTGCACGCGGTCAAGGACGTGTCGATCACGTTGCGCCGCGGCGAGATCCTCGGCCTGGCCGGCGAGTCCGGCTGCGGCAAGACCACCCTGGCCTACGCGATCAACCGGCTGCACCGGCCGCCCGCGGAGGTGACCACCGGCTCGGTCACGTTCCACGACCGCGAGGGCGGCGACATCGACGTGCCGGCGCTCACGCCGGGCGAGCTGCGGGCGTTCCGCTGGTCCAAGCTGTCGATGGTGTTCCAGGGCGCGATGAACGCCCTGAACCCGGTCATCACGGTCCGCGCGCAGCTGGACGACGTGCTCACCACGCACCGGCCGGAGATGACCAAGGCGCAGCGCAGGGCCAAGTGCGAGGAAGTGCTCAAGCTGGTCGGCGTCGACGTGCGGCGGCTCAGCTCCTTCCCGCACGAGCTGTCCGGCGGCATGCGGCAGCGCGTCATGATCGCCATGGCCCTGCTGCTCGACCCGCAGGTCATGATCATGGACGAGCCGACCACCGCGCTGGACGTCGTCGTGCAGCGCGGCATCCTGCGCGAGATCCTGCGGCTCCGCGACGAGATCGGCTTCGCCGTCCTGTTCATCACCCACGACCTGCCGCTGCTGCTCGAACTCGCCGACCGCATCGCCGTGATGAAGGAGGGCGAGGTCGTCGAGTACGCCACCGCGCAGGACATGTTCGAGCAGCCCGCGCACCCCTACACCCGCCAGCTGCTCGACTCGTTCCCCAGCCTGACCGGCGAACGCGGCTCGTTCGTCCGCTCCGGCGAGCAGATGACGCCGGTCGACCGGTCCGGCGAGCCCACCCCGTCCGGAGGCGTCCGATGACCACGTTGGAAGCTCGCGAGCTGGTCAAGGACTTCCACGTCCGGGTCGGCCTGCGGCGGGTGCGCCTGCGCGCGGTGGACAACGTGTCGTTCACCCTCACCCCCGGCCGCACGGTCGCG
>JASLAV010001188.1 GCA_030146905.1 Lentzea sp.
TCGGCGGCGACCTGCTGCATCCAGGCGTCGTCGCGCGGCTCGGTCAGGAGCACGACGGCGGCGGGGTTGCCCGCGAAGGGCCGGTCGGTGAACGAATCCACGACGTAGATCTCCACACCCAGACCCTGCCATGCTCGGATGGGGCATGGCCGAGATCTTTTCCTCCACCGAGACGGATCCGGATTCACTTGGGGCGACCTGGGGACCGCTGCGCGTCCACCGCCTGACGTGGCAGCCGGGCTGCGACCTGGTGGCGTTGCTGGACGAGTGGGAGACCCGGCTCACCGGCCCCGACGATCCGGACAGCGCCGCGCTCGTGACGCTGCCGAGCCACGAGACCGCCGGCGCGCTGCCGTTGATCCACCACGGCTTCGCGCCTCTCACCGTGATCGCCGAGCGCCTCGCGGGGACGTCCGTGCCCGAGAGGCCGACCGCCGTGGACGTCCGGCCGGCGACGCGTGCCGATCTGGACGTCGCGGTAGAGCTGAACATGCACACGGTCCGGTACGACTCCGCGTTCGGCATGGTCACCGAACGCCCGAACACCGCGGAACACCTGCGAGCCGTGCTCGCCGAGGTGCTCGAACGCGACCACGAGGCGATGTGGCTCGCGGTCCACGGCGACACGCCAGTCGGCATGGTCTACGTGGACATGCCGCAGGACGCGCGATGGGTTGAACGGTTCGCGTCAGCGAGGCCGTTCGCATACCTGGGACACCTCGGCGTACGACCGGACGCACGGGGCACGGGCGCGGGCAGCGCTCTCACAGCACACGTGCACGGCTTCCTGGACAACGCCGGCGTGGCGGCGACGCTGCTCCACCACGCCCTGCCGAACCCGCGCTCGACGCCGTTCTGGTACTCGCACGGCTACCGGCCGCGCTGGACGATGTGGGCCCGGCGCCCTGCGCTGCGCTCTTCGACCGGCGTGTCTTCGCTACCCGAACGGCGTAATGAGACATGATCTACCCGTTCACACAAGCGAAGAACTCGAACGACACCGTACTTGTGGAACGAACACGACCTCTATTTCGACAAAGGGGTAGCGCGTTCGGACACCACACCCGGGGGTCGAGATGGAACTCAGCGGAAGAGCGAGATCGATGCTGCGGGCTGTCGCCGCGGGCCGTGCCGAGGTGACGGGCGGCATCGAACCCGAGCTCTACGTCGACGGACTGCCCTGCTGTGACCAGATGGCGACGCACGACCTCGTGCACGCGGGCCTGCTCCGCGCCACGCGGCCGACGAGTTTCGGCCATCGGGTCTGCGCCGAGCTGACCGACGACGGCAGGGCCGCGCTCGCCGCGAGCTGACCGCGCGTTGATCGCCTGATGATCGAACATTTGTTCGACATGGGGTATGCTCCGCGCTGAGACCGGCACGCAAGAGAGAGGAAGCTCTTGCGCGCCGGTCTCTCCGTCTCACGCCGTCTGTCCTATGCGGACACCTTCTGCTGCGTCCCGACGTTGAGCCGGTTCCACGTGTTGATCGCGCAGATCGCCAGCATCAGCCCCGCCAGCTCCTGCTCGCTCCAGTGCTTCGCCGCCTCGTCCCACACGGCGTCGCTGACGTGCACGTGCGTCATCTCCTCGGCGAGAGCGAAAGCCGCCTTCTCCGCGTCGGAGTAGTACGGCACGTCCCGCCAGCCGGCGACGGCCCAGATCCGCTCGTCCGCCACGTTCGCCTCGCGCAGCAGCTTCGTGTGGTAGTCGATGCAGCCCCCGCAGCCGTTCATGATGCTGACCCGCAGGCAGAGCAGCTCGACGAGGTCCTTGTCGACCCCCGTCGTCGCCGCGGCCGCGGACAGGTCCAGCATCGCCTTCATGGCGCCGGGCACCGACATGATCGGGTTGGCGATCCTCATCCTCGTTCTCCCGTCTCTCTTCGTCTTCTGCCCGGTCGACCCGGCGGAGGACGGATGTGTGACAGGTCGTTCGAAGAACCTCCGGTCAGACGCTGACGCCCTGGCCGAGCCCGCCGTCCACCGGCAGGTCGGCGCCGGTCGTGAAGGTCGCGTCGAACGCCAGGAACAGCACGGCGTCGGCGACCTCGTCCGCGGTGCCGTGGCGCTTGAGCGGCGTGATCTCGTCGCCTTCCTGCTTGAACGCGTCGAGAGCGTCCTGCGGCACACCGGTGACGCCCATGGACGGCGTGTCGATGAAGCCGGGGCTGACGACGTTGACCCGCACGTTCCTCGGTGCGAGCTCCGTCGCGAACGACCGGCCGAACGACCGCACCGCCGCCTTCGCGCCG
Source organism: Lentzea sp. (assembly GCA_030146905.1). Next base: position 2,254 of record JASLAV010001188.1, read on the forward strand.
GAGTAGACGCTCATCCCCCTCGCGCCACCGGTCTGCGCGATCGAGGTGGTGAAGATGATCGAGCCGCCCTCCTTGACCAGCGGCGCCAGCTGTTGCGCGGTGAAGAACGCACCCTTGGTGTTCACGTCGAACGTGCGCTCGTAGTCGTCCTTCGTGACGTCGTGGATCTCGTGCAGCGTCGCGTAGCCGACGTTGATGAAGAGCAGGTCGATGCTGCCGAGCCGCTCCTCGACCTCCTGCCTCAGCCTGACGACGTCGTCGAACTTCGCCGCGTCGGACGCGATGGCGTGAGCCTTCACGTCTTTGACCTTCTCCGTGGTGCGACCGGTCAGCAGCACCTCGGCGCCACCGTCGACCAGCTTGTCCACCACCGCACGGCCCATGCCGTGCGTGCCGCCGGTGACGACGGCCTTCTTCCCCAGGAACTTCACTTCCGGATCCCCTCGATGACACTCGCGATGCTGTGCGCGCCGTGGCCGTTGCGCTGGGCGCGTTCGAACAGGTCGTGCAGGGCTTGGGGCAACGCGGTGTCGATGCCCTGTTGCCTGCTGGTTTCCGCGAGCATGCGCAGCCCGGACACGTTGATGTCCAAAGCGGACACGTCCGTCTCGTAGTCGCGGTGCCGGGTCGCCTCCCCCATCTCGGGCAGCATCGTGCCGAGCTCGTTCAGCCAGGCCGTCACCATCGGCGTGATCTCGCCCGGCGTGATGCCCTCGGTGCCCATGAGCGCGACCGCCTGCAGGTACCCGCTGAAGGTCGCCCACATGACGCCGAGCAGCGCGAGGTCGTACATCGAGGCGAGCCCGACGTCCCGCCCGACGTGCACCGGCTCACCGAACGCGTCGAGCACGTGGTGGTTCTCGCTGCCACCGAAGAAGATCCGGGCACCCGGCGTGCCGATCTGCTGCGGCACGGCCATGATCACGCCGTCGACGTACTCGATCCCGTTGTCCTCCGCCCACTTCGCGGTCTCACGAGCCTGCGCCGGCGTACCGGACGTGAGGTTGACGAGAACCTTGATGTTCTTGCTCAGCAACGGCCGTTGCACGTCGTAGTCGGTCAGGCACGTGACCACGACGTCCGCCTCGAACGCTTCCTCCGGCGTACCGACCCTTCTCGTGCCGGCCGGCGTCACCTTGTCCGCGGACCTGTTCCACACCAACACTTCGCAGCCCTTTTCGACCAGGGCGGTGGCGAGCGCGGTACCCATCCGGCCGAGGCCGAGCACGCTCACGGTTTTCTTGTTCCCCATGACGCAATGCTCGTTCGGACGCTGTCAGAACGACAAGTACCTACTATTTTGTCAGGTACCCACTTTTTCGTAAGGATCCTGGATGAAGCCACGAAGCTACGCGTGCGGCCTCGACGCGGCGATCGACGTGATCGGCGGACGCTGGAAGGCCCTGATCCTGTGGGCGCTGCACGACCGCCCGCTGCGCACGGGCGAACTGCGCCGGTCGGTGTCGGGCATCAGCGAGAAGATGCTCATCCAGGTGCTGCGCGAGATGGAGGCGGACGAGATCGTGCACCGCGAGGTGTTCCACGAGGTGCCGCCGCGCGTCGAGTACTCGCTGACGCCGCTGGGCGTGCGCCTGAACGAGGCGCTGCTCCCGCTGGGCGACTGGGGCGAGGCCAACATGAGCGCCATCGCGCGCCGCCGTGGCGTGGAACCCGCGCCTAGGCATTGAGCAGCAGGCGTTCCGCCCACTGCGGCAGCTCGTAACCCCTGGCCGAGGCCGCTTCCCGCACGCGGGTCCGCAGCGGGCCCGGCAGTCGCGCGACGTCCAGCCGTTGCCGGATCCGGTGCTTGCCGACGAGCAGGACACGTGCCGCGCCCGCGTCGTGACGTTCATCCGCCCGCGGGTCCTGCAAAGCCGCGATGATCTCCGTGATCGGCACGTCGCGCAGGACCAGGCCGGGAACGTCCTCGTACGGAGGGAACTTCCGCCCCCTGCCGATCCCGGCCGAGCACCACGCCAGCAACTGCAACACGCCCGTCACGGAGTCGACCTGCCGCATGCGCCGGCGAGCCTCGGCCACGTGGCGGGAGTCGCCGGCCATCGCGAAGTGACCCACCAGGTCGTCCGCCATGTCCTCCAGCGCGGGCGACATCGCGGCGATCCACGCCAGCCTCTCCGGCCGTTCGCGGCTGCCGAGCGCCTGGGACCCCAGGCCGTGTTCCTCCTGCCAGCGCAACAACACCAGGCCGTCCGCGAGCTCAGCGTGACCGCTGTCCCACTGCCAGGCGAGCGTCGTCCCGTGGTGCAGAACAACATCGGTGAGGCGCTCACCCCGTGCGTCGAGGAACTCGAACCGAACCTGACCACGGCAAGCACAAACGCAGCCGGGCAGTTCCGCGACCGCCATCGCCGCACGCAGCCGATCACGGTCCTCCGGCCGCGACAGGTCGACGAACACCTCGCCGAACCACTCGACCTCCGCGACGCGAACACCGGTGGCACCGCGCAGGACGTCGTCGAGAGCGGAGAGCGTCACCGCTCGACATAGACGACAGTGGCGTCGTCGGAAATCTTCTCCCGCGGCCAATCAACGGCCTTGGCGTCTTCTTTTTCGACGGCGCGCATTCTCCGGATGAGGTCGTCCGGCCCGTTCGCGGTCATCAGTTCGAGCGCCTTGGGCCAATCGAACAGGTGAAACAGGTCAACGGCACGCGCAGCACCATCGGAGAGGATCGCGACGCGCCGCACGTCGTGCAGAGGAATGTCGCCGACGAGCGCGTGCTCGACATCGGCCGCGTCCGCACCGGCCGTGCGGTTGGTGCGGGTGTCGCTCACGACGTGCAACTCGCGTTTGGTGTCGACCACGACGGTGACGTCGCCCAGCACCAGGTAGCGCAGCACGTCGTCCTTGATCTGCACGAGCCCGACAGCAGCACTCGGGCTGTCGGGATGATCGAGGTCGCAGCCGCCGGAGTGCAGCTCACGGGTCTGCGAGATGGCCTGCGCCAGCGCCGCGGCGGGGTCGAGGTGCGCGACTCGCAGGATCTCCGCGGACAGCTGGTCGGCGAACCAGCCGACGCCGTGCCCGCAACCGGTCTCGGCTTTCGCCGTCACGCCGTCGAGCACAGCGAGCAGGTTCGGCCCCACGAGCGCGCGGTCCTCGCTCGGCGCCGTCGTCCGGCCCGCCTCGGTAGCCATCTGCGTGCGCATTGAGATCCCCCTCGAGCGCGTACGACGATGGGCCTCTGACCTGTCCGGTCAGAGGCCCATCGATCTTGCGTGGCGGGTAGAGGATTCGAACCTCTGTAGCTTTCGCGACGGATTTACAGACCTCCACCCCAACCCCTCCTACCTGTACAAACTGTGCATCTACGTGACTGCTCGGCACATCTTCAGCATAGGGGCGCCTGCTACTCTGCCAATTCCGCTCGCGCTGATCAGCCCAAGGGGCCCTAACACGGGTCCTAACGCAATGACTTGTGGCGTTGGAGGCGTCGCCAGCAGATGATCGAGCAGGTGAGGCTGAGGAAAGCTTCGTGGATGTCGTTGCGGATCTCCCAGCGGATGGGCAGGCGGCGGAACCAGTGCAGCAGAGCCAGGGTCTGCTCGACGACCCAGCGGTGCACGCCCAGCCGGAGCCGTGATCGACACCGCGGCGGGCGATAAACGACCGAATGCTCTTGGCGCGGGCTGTTTGCGGTACTTGCCGTGGTAGTAGGCGCGATTGGCGTAGAGCCGGTGGGCCTGCGGGGACGGCCGCGCCGGCCACGTACCGACGGGACGGCATCGAGCAGTGGCATCAACTGGGTGACGTCGTTGCGGTTTTAGAAATAGGTGAACAATTCACGCAAAGGATCCCTGGTGTAGACCACATCGATATCCGCACCGAAAATCTTATTCCGCACTTCAATCCACTCCGAACGCAGGTTATCGTCAATAATAGACACGCCTTTATCCATGACCGTTTGGAGCGCATCAAATTCATTGCTATAGTAGCGTCCACTCTGAAACTTTCTTACATTTAGCAGCACCTCCGGATACACGTATGCGACAGTCAATATAGTATTCGAACTGACCAAGTAGATGTCTGGATAACTAGCCAGGCTCTTCATGGCCCTGAAAATAAATTCTTTTGTTAGCGTATGGACGCGCGTGCGCAGCAGAAGACACAGCGCGTCCCCCACGACTTTGATGTCGGCTAAATCAGTATTGTCTGGAGGGTCCTCGACAAGAGAGACCAGGTGGTCCCCGTTGTGACTGGAGAAGACATGAGCTTGCACCCACGACAACATCGAATCCGCCCAGCTCGGCCCTTGATTGTGAAACATCGTCCTGTCGACCAGTGCCAGCCCACGGCGAATTCGAGAAGCATGGACATCGTCACCACCAGCCATCGCGGTCCAGTACTCATCACCACCCGCCATCTTAAAAGAAGCGAACTTCGGTGGCATGTCAACCAACCTGTTGCCATCCATAAGATTTAATGTAGACAAGAGCGACAGCCAGCTGTCGCGGTCCAGCCCGGACCGCCATAGCGAAAGCGCTGACCGCCAGTTCGCCAAAGACTCGGAGGGGTCGTCACCGAACGGACCTATGAGCTGCAATCCAATTTTAGAATCGCTAAATTTAATCGAAATCGTGGTCAGGTTGGCCGAATAAGCCGCGAGCTGACGGATGAAGTCGAGTGGCGTGGGGCGGTAGGCGTCGAACTCAGACGACCGTCGGCGCTGCCGAAATGACCTAAGCAGATCCGTCAGCGCCCGATGGATGTTACTCTGTTCGACAGGTGATATCGTTGCGAAGATTTCCTTGGCGAATTCTCCAATGGAGGGGCGCGCGGCCCATACTTGATGGGAAAGCAGAGCAAACAACAGCTCGTCATCAGGAGCGCGATCAGAATATCGTCCCCCGTAGGCGGCATGCGCCAAGGAATCAAGTTCTCCCACAACCAGCTTCGCCACCAGATACTCACCAAATGTGGCGTGCAGAAACTCGTAGGCGCGTTCCGTAGTTCGAACCGTGGCCTCAGGAGCGTGGACAAAAAAGAACTCCCCGAGCAGCCTGGCACCTTCGTCATCGCGCAGATTGTTCTGTCGGGTGATTGCTACGAGATCAGATCGCAGGTCGGTCTCGCGCACACTCTGCACACCACGATTGAACATAGCTAGTGCCGCGACCGCCAGTCGGAAAACACGATCCGATGCAATGCGGTTGAGCTCATCGGGGCGCAATTGGCATGGGTTTTTGCGCGCCTCCCGCCGGGCAAAGCTATCGAAGATCCGCTCGTACAGAGCCGACTTCGATAGACCGGTGTCGAGTTTGGGCGCCCTGGGATCGGCCGCGTAAATGGCTAACATGAGCAGAAGCAAAGGTTGCCTGGCCAAGTCAGCCTGGTGCAACGCCTCACTGGCCGTCAGTTCGCGAACAGACCCGGCCTTAATCGCCGACAAATTTGTGGCGCGCCACTCGTTCAGCCAAGCGGAGACCTGATCGTCGTCGAACTCATCCAGTTTGACCACCATCGCGCCGTACGGTATGTCAACCCTGTCAGCCACCACGGTTCGAGAGGTCACAATGACTGCCACTGGCCGATTTTGCTCGCCCTCGATCCGCTGAAACTCCATTACATCACGCAAATATCCGCTGCGGTCAAGGTCGGTCGCCTGCAACAACTCATCCAAGCCGTCCAACAGCACGACCAGAACGGTGCCGACGTGATCAGAGAGCGTCTGCCACTGCAACCGCCCGTTGCTCGCGATATTCAACGCCTGCTGGATCTGATCCGATATCGGGGCACCAGCCGACACGCTGCGCAGTGACACGCGGACCACAGTGTACTCTTCGGGCGGAAGCTGAGCGGCAAGGACCTTCGTGAGAATAGACTTGCCCGCGCCGGGATGCCCTAACAACAGTAGTGGCGTCGACGTGGCCTCCGCCGAGGTGAGGTGCGCAGCAAGCATCATCCCCAGATCCCGTGCGATAGGCTGTTTCGACCACCACTTTTCGTCTGCAGGACGGCTATCTTGGTAATGTGTAGCCGCTCGATAGTGCGGAGTGACGAAGGCCCTTTCAATCGTCGGGAAGGTGACGTTCGCCTCGTAGCGCTCAGTGTCGCTTGGCACGATGAAATTGGCCAGCACACCCACATTGGCTCGGTGCAGTCCTTCCCGCTGCCCACCGATGTCGACGCCACGATTAGAGACCAAGCTCAGCAGGGCTTGAACTTGAGTCAACGCTTGCCCGTGAGATTCCAAAATGGCCTGCACGTCGGAATTGAGGGTCTCAAAGCGATGCCGCGTGGCGGCATGCTCACCAAGAACGGCCCAAAAAACAAATTCCGGCGCTTTTTCTGCCAACATCAGATAATGCGTCCGGTAGCGCTCCAGAACCTGACCACCGAAATTGTTCTTGAACAAATCTGTCAGACTCGAATCAACAGCGAGACCTTTTAAAAAGACGTTCATCGAATCCATGTGCTCTGCGATCCACATAGATATATTGCGCTGATTCTCCTCGAATCCACACGTCGGCGATGGCGCGGGAATCGTTGACCAGTAAATTGATTCGTAGTAGCTTTGAGTTGCGCGCTTGCGTTCGCCGACGGTGAGCAGGTGCCGCTCTGCGGCCGTGAGGGCCAGTTCACGCTTCCGTCGTCTGCCAAGGCGTTCCTGCAACACCTCAAAGAATGCGGCAGCCACGATGGTGCTGTGCGCGGCGACGATCAGGTCTCGGCGCTCAACTCCCTTGACGCCAGCCATTCGGTCCGACAGCTTCCCGATCACGCTCTGTAAAAGTTTGATCGCCTCGTTCTTCTGATCGACCCAGCCCCACACCGCAGCCAGTAGTGTCGCTACCGGTATGAAGGCCCCGCCGGTCCCAACCACAGCCGCAGCACCGGCTGCGGTTCCGGCGGCGAGGATGGCGCTGCCCAACGCCTTGTCGAGAGTGCCGACCGCCTCAGGCTCGTATCGGCCGAGGATGCGCAAAGCGCCAGCGAACGTAAGGGCGGGCTTGCGGGGCATGGCAACTCCAGAGAGGTGAGGTTACTCCTGTACATCGAGCGGGATCCCACCTCGTTAGCGTTCGTACGGTCTGCGATTGAAGATTGTGATGGGATGAGATCAACATCGGCCCGCACAAAAGTTTCCAGCAGGTCGGCAACGTTTGCAGACGCGAAACTCAAGACAGACGTGCGGGTGCCGATGAAGTGGAGTCAGCTGCTGCTTCAGTCCTTCCAGAACGCTGGCTGGCAGCTACCCTGAACCCGGCATCCTCGCTGGGCACGCTCCGTCGGCTTCGCAGCTGGACATCCGCGAGGACATACAGCGATGAGGTGGACCTATGGTGACCTCGGGTTTTCCCGACCCCGCGCACACCACGATCGGCCAGCGGATCAAGTGGGCGCGAGAACGTGCTGGCATGTCGCGTCCTGTCCTCGGCGGCCTGGTCGACAGGAGCGCGGAGTGGGTGAAGGCAGTCGAGAATGGCCGCCTGCAAGCCCCACGTCTTCCGATGCTGCTCCGCATCGCGCACGCCCTCGGCGTCCAGGACCTGGCCCAACTCACCGGCAACGGCCACGCCGTACCAGTCTCGGTGTTCGCCGGACAACGGCACATGGCACTCACTGCGGTGCAGGCCGCGCTGACGGACTACCACCTGCCCAGCGACACCCGCCCACCGAACGTCGCCCACCTCTCCGTGCGCCTGGACCAGGCATGGCAGGTCCGGCACGCAAGCAGCGACCACCGCACCCAACTCGGCCTACTCCTCCCCGACCTGATCCGGGACGCGCAGCGCGCGGTGCGAGTAATCCGCGGTGAGGAACGCCGAGACGCGCGCCGCGTTCTCGCCGGGGTGTACCGACTCGCCGACTTCTACTGCGCCTACCAACCGGCTCCGGAGTTGGTGTGGCTCGTCGCCGACAGAGCGCTGAACGAAGCGCTGGAAGCAGACGACCCGCTAGCGATCGCAGGAGGCACCTGGGCGAAGGTCCAGACCCTGCGCGACGCAGGCCGCTGGGACGAAGCACTGGACGTCGCGGCATTCGGCTCCCGCGAGATCGAGCCCTACCTCGACAGCGGCGACGACTGGCGGGGCATGTGGGGCGCGCTGCAAGCCGAGGTCGCCTATGTGCACGCTCGCCGAGGCCGGCATGGCCAAGCCTGGGAGGCGTGGGAACTCGCAGACCGCGTTGCGCAGGAGCTCCCTGTCGGCTACCGACACACGCAGTCATCGTTCAGCCGTCCAGTGATGTCCGCACACGCAACGACGCTCGGTGTCGAGCTGCGTCGTCCCTCGGAGGCGCTGCGCGCGGCCGACCAGTTCGACCCAGACGCCATCGCTTCAGTACCGCGACGAGCAAGGCACCTGATCGAGGTAGCCAGGGCGCACGACCAGCGCAGCGAAAAGCACGCGGTGTGGGCGCTGCTCCACCACTCGGAGCGCACGGCGTCCGAGACGATCAAGTACAACGGGTTCGCGCGGGAGATGCTGATCAACCTGCGCAGCAACCCTCCGACCGGTCTGCGGCAGGACGTCTTGGAGCTGTGCGAACGGGTAGGCATCGCGGCCTGACCTGATCAGGTAGGGGTACAGCTTGTACCCCTTGGCATGTCTCAGCGGTCCTACGGTCCCGAACATGCAGCCGATCACCAGCGCAAACGGCACGGCGGTGGGTGGGTCATGAACCTGCTCACCGATGCCGAAGCAGTGCAGCTCTTCCCCAGCCTTCAAGACCTGATCCTAATCCGTGACGCAGGCTGGAAATTCCTGCCGATCGAAGACCCCGGCGACCCCAGCGCCGCGCTGGACGCCGCCAGGATTTGGCCGGCCGGGTGGCGGGACTGCATCCGCGTTCGCGACGAGAATGACGCTCTCGGCCTACGCATCCACGTTCCCGCCGATAAGCACACCGCGCCTGGGATCGTGTGGGAGCGGAGCGGAAGTCTCGTCGAAGTCGTTCAGGAGCTGCTGGCGCTGCCCGCACCTGACGAGCAGCTCGCGCCCACACTGATCATCGGCACGGCACCGAGGCTATGGACGCCCTAGCTCAGCGCCAAGTCGGGGCGGGCGTCTTCCGGCCGCTCATGCACGTCATCGTCCCGGACGCGCCACAGATCGTCTTCAACGGCATCCCGCTGTGGTTCGCGGCATGCGGTGCCGTCTGCGTTCCCGCCCCACGCGCAATCAAGGACCGTGAGTGGTGCGAGAAGTGCCTAGCGACGCAGAGGCATCAACGTCGGCGGAGCAGCTCTTCCATCAGGTCCGCAACGACGACGCACCTGAAGCCCGTGTCGTCGTCCTTCATGGTTGCGTTCGCGTCGTTGAAAGACGATGGCGTGGCCCGGTTGAACGGGCTCGTCCAAGCGCCGCCCTTGAGCTCGTGGCGTCCGGGCTTCGTCTCGGTTGAGCACCACTCCCAGACGTTGCCGCACATGTCGTAGACACCGTAAGGGCTCACGCCGCTCTGGTAGCAGTCCCGCACGGTGGTCTGTCCAACGCCGTTCTCTCGCACGTTGCACTTGGCGGGCGTTGGTTGGTCGCCCCAGGGGTAGACGGTGCCGCGCGTTCCTCGGGCGGCTTTCTCCCACTGCTGGCTCGTCGGCAGAGACTTCCCCGCCCACGTCGCGTACGCGTTCGCGTCGTTCCACGTCACGAAGACCACCGGGTGGTCCTTAATGTCTGGCGGGCACTGCCCTTCCGGCCAGTGATCCGGCGCGTGGTGACCAGTCGCGGCCACGAAGCGTGCGTAGTCCTCGTTGGAGACCGGATAGACGTCGATGTAGTAGCCGGGTATCCAGGCCGGGGTGTTGCTCGGGCCGCCGAGGAAGACGCTTCCTTCCACCGGGACCATCGCGCTGCCATCGGTCGGGTGGTGGACCTGGCCGCTCCCGATCGGCACGACGTGCGCCTCTTGCTCCGCAGCGCTGACTACCGAGTCACCGACGAGGAACGTGAACCGCGCATGGGTGTCGGGATCGCTGCGGCTCAGGCAGGTGTCCAGCGCCGCCTGGTTCACGGGCCGCGGCTGGATGTTCTCGCGGCCGGCCTCCCACTTCGAGACCATGCGCTCACTCACGCCGAGATGAGCCGCGAACTCTCTCAGACTCATGCGCATTGCATCGCGTAGAGCACGAACCTCCACACCGGTCCAGCGACGCACGGTCGGCATTGCACACTCCCCCTCGGAGAACTCCCGAGTGACCCTAGCGCGCACATAGCGCCGCCTATACAGGTTCGGCCGGAATGTCGGCATACAGCCCTCGCAGCTCCTTCAGAACGGGGTGAGCCTCCGATGCCCACTCCGTCGAGTCGACCGATGACACTGCTCGGACACCGGTTGCAGCGTTGGTCGCGAAGGCTGCATCCATGCTCGGGAGGTCGGACAGCGTCAGTGGTTCTGTCACGATCTGCTCATCCAATTCTTGGTGGAGCAGGGTCATCGTGATTCCTGCGAGGTACGCGGATCGCGGCCAAATAATGCGGCCGTCGCGAACGAATCCGATGTTCGAGGTGGCTACCTCGGAAATCGTGCCGTCCGGGTTGAGAAAAAGGACGTCGTCATAGCCATCGCGCTGAGCGGCCCGGCGACGCTGCATGGTTCCCCAGAGGCCAACATGCTTCACGGCCGGCATGTCGCGCTGGTACGCAGCCGCTTGAAGCCGCCACGGCGCTGGCGATCCGCTCGCCGCGCTGCGGTGCGTGACCAGCACGTGCGGATCTGCGTCGTGACCGATGGTTCCCAGGTCGAGGGCCGGATCGAAGACCGTGACGCGTACGACCACACGGCCGTCCGCGTGCTCGCCAAGGGCCTTCCGCACGTAGCCGCGGACCTGCTCGGTGTCGAGATCACGATCGAAGAGCTGGCGGCAGTCACGGGCAAGCCGCGCCATGTGCAGCGACAGTCCCCGCACCTCGCCGTTTTCCACGAGCATTGATGTGAAGTGCCCGTAGTTCGTGAGCGCGAGCGTCTTCATCTGATCGAGGGTGACAGGGACGCCATTCAGGTCCATGCACTCAGGCTGCCACTCCGCCCACGGATTCTGAAGGTGCCCGCGCCGAAGTTCGGTGAAAGTTCAGTGGTGGAAGTTCAGTGGAAGTTCAGCGTTGAGGTACTACTCGGGCAGTTCTCGTGTGGCGCAGGTCGCATCAAGCTTGATGCAGAACGAACCACAACCGAGAACGGAGCACCGAGATGGCCAAGAAACAGACGATGATGCCGCTTCCGACCGGCGGCGGGACCGGTCGGCGCGTAGAGCTCACCCTCACTGCCGTCGCCGTGTTCGCACTGGTGGTCCGTGACCCCGCCGGGGCCGCAAACATCACGCGGCAGCTGGCCGCTTGGGGCGGGACGGTGCTTGACGGCCTAGTCGCCTTCATCCAGGCACTGTCCTGATGGCGGAGACGGGACTGTCTCAGCCCTTCGACAGCCGAGTGACCTTTGCCGCCAAGCTCTCAAGCCCCGTACGCAGCTCTGCAACCTCGTCCCGAAGCGCTCGGACCTCCTCGTGGAGATCACCCGTCACTCCGTCAGTCGGCACCGGACGACCAGCCGCAACATCCTCAAGGTGATCAGCTTTCCAGCCCAACGCTGTAGACACAGCGGCGAGCGTGGTCGCCGATCGTGACGCGTCAGCGCCCTGCTGCATGAGGCGGAGCGTCGCCGTACTCACCTTCGACCGCTCAGACAGCTCCTTCTGCGAAAAACCCAACTGCTCCATTCGGGTGTTAATCGCGTCGGCTACCGCTTGCCAGTCCTTCGCCACGCGAACCCCTCTCTAGCGCCAGTACCAGCGCAAATTCTAGCGCAGCGCATCCCGTAACCGCACCTAGCAGCAACTTCACATCCATCGATGCGCTTGTTCTAGCGCTTGTTCTAGCGCTAGCGTCAGCGCATCGACTTCGAAAGGAACCCCGATGAACGTCACCACCAGCCACTACCCCGACGGCATCACCGCCGAGACCGTCACCAGCATCGTCAACGAACTGTCGGAGGAGATCGCCTCTCCGTTCGCTCCCACCACGGCGTTGGTGGACGGCTCGGCTGTCGCACGGCGGAACGCCCGGATCTTGGCGCGTGCAGCGGCTGGGATCTCGCCGAAGCACGGCGTCTCACTGGCGCAGGCCGCGCAGGAGGCAGCGACCCCGGTTCGTCCCGTTCCGGTCGCCACGACGTCGACGCCTGTGCAGATCGCGAAGCGCACGAGCCGCCACAACCAGGCGCAGGCCGTCCACCCCAGCACCGGAACCGAAGCCGCCTGACAGCGCCCGGACCGGCGGACTCCCGCCAAGAAGTCACCGCCGGTCCGGGTTCTCACACCACCATCCGATCTTGCAACCGGAAGGGGCACGCACAGTGTCCACCACGATTTGCGAACTCCTGGCCGCCTGGCAGGAAGCCGCTCCACCGATGACTGCCCCAGACGAAGAGGCCGCAGCCTGGTTCGAGCAGTCCGTGCACCTGCTCGCGCCGATCACGAACAACCCGGCACATCCGCAGCACGCCGAAGCCTGCGCGCTCGCGGCGGAGAACTCCCATGACGCTCTCGCCCTGCGCGAGTCTGCCCGTTCAAAAGGGGCGATGCGCTGATGAACGAGCCGATGTTGTTGCTGCTGCTGGGTTCTGGCGTCGCGTTCGTGTTCACCGTGCTGCTGTGGAAGCTGCTGATCACCACGCTCGGCATCGCTTCCGTGCAGTGGGCCGTGATCACGGGTCTGCCTGATGAGCCCGTGGCGCAAGCCCTGGCGTTTGGGATTCCGGCGCTGCTGGCCGCATTCGCACTTGTCTACGTCCCGCGCATCGCCGCCCGTGGCACCACGCATTCAGTGACTCGCGTTCGGAAGGGAGCCCACCGATGACCAGCGCCTACCCCATGCGCCTGGAAGACCTGATCTCACGAGTGCGCGCCCTGGCCGAAGAGTCCGGCGAGAGGCCGTCCATTCGCAGCGTGGCTGGCACGTTCAACGTGGGCGCGAAGAAGGCCCGCGCTGCGCTCGTCGCGCTCGGCTACATCGACGCGAGCGAGCACAAGGCCGAGAACGAGCGGCGATTGCGGTCTGTCCCTGCGCTCGCAGAAACGGTCACGGCGGAACCCGAACCGACCCCAACCGCCACGTCTGAGGAAAGTGCGGACGCAGACGCGGTCACGCCTCTGTTCACCGCACCGCAGGAGGCTCACGGCCAGGCGGCGGAGGACGTGTCGCAGCAGGCCAACACGGTCGTAGACGCACCGGCCTCGACCGCAATCCTGGCGGATCGCACGGACCTGTCACGGACCCGTTCGCAGATGCGCCGGTGGCCCATCATCCTCATCGCGCTCGGTGCGTTCGTCGCGATCTGGGGTGGGTGGGTCGAACTCGGCAAGCTCACCGGGTTCGGCGAGATCACCCCGCTTCCCGGCATCGCGGACAGCTGGACGATCAACTCCGCGATCACGCTCCCGCTCGGCATGGAGGCCTACGCCGCGCTCGCGTTGCAGGTGTGGCTGTCCGGGCGCACTCGCTCGGACAAGGCGCGCTCGTTCGCCAAGTGGTCCGCGCTCGGTGCGCTCGTGCTCGGTGCGGGCGGCCAGGTCGCCTACCACCTCATGAAGGCCGCGGGCATGACCGTTGCCCCGTGGCAGATCACCACCGTTGTGTCCTGTCTGCCCGTGATCGTGCTCGGGTTCGGGGCAGCGCTGGTCCACCTCATGAGCGAGAACCCGGAACCGGAGGAGGTGCGCTGATGAGCACGCCCGACAACACGCAGCCCGACCGCACCAACGACGACGCGGGCGCGACCGTGTACGACCTGAGCGCCCGACGAGCGGCAACCTCCGACAGCCAGCTCAGCACCGAACTCGAACCGCAGCACGTGATGGAAGGTGTGCTCCTCAGCGACGAGGAAAACGCCGAACTTGACCGCCGCATCAAGCAGGGCAACGGCATCGCACGGGTTCGGCACGCTCACGCCACCGTCGTGCGCACCGTGCAGCTAGTGCGTCAGCACGAGCCGACCGTCAAGGCCACCAGGACCGTGCTCACCAACTCTCTGCACATCGTTCAGGGCTTCGAGTCCTGGGCGCAGCGGGCCTGGGACGCGGGCACGTTCGGCGTGTACCGCCGTCAGATCAAGGCCGCTGAGGCGATGGGCGACCGGGAAGCGTTGCGGGAGTGGACGGAGCGCAAAGAACTCGCGCAGGAACGTCGGCACCGTCGCCTGATGGACCTACCCGGCATGGCCGCCGGAATCGCCAGGGTCACCGCAGGCTCGATCGCCGCTCTCCTGGTGGTGCTGCTGGTGATCTCGGCTCTGGTCCAGATCACCGACACCGGCCGGTTCCTCGCGGTGTGGGAAGGCGTTCTGGACGCGATCGGGTGGATCATCACCGCCGTCACGGTGGTGTGGACTCCGTTCGTACTCGCCTTCCCCGCTCTGGTTCTGCTCGGCGCATGGCGTGAGGGCCGTCGTCAGGGCACGGCACCGGACTGGCTGGCCACCGCCAGTGAGGCCGATGCGGACGTCACGATCGACGAAACGACGATCGCCCGTGCGCTGGAGGCGCTGCGGATTCCGCAGATCACCGCGTACATCAAGCAGGGCTTGCCGTTGCAGTACATCACCACGGCTCGCAAGGACGGGCGAGGCACTCACGCGGTGCTGCGCCTCCCGGCCGGCGTCACCGCCGAGAAGATCGCTCGCCGACGTGGTGATCTCGCCACCGGTCTGCATCGTCTGTCCAAGGAGGTCTGGCCGACCACGGGTAGCGAGGCGGGAATCTTGGATCTGTGGGTGGCGGACAAGGGCGCTCTTGCTGAAGGGGCAGGCCCATACCCGTTGCTGGCGGAGGGAACCGTGGACATCTTCAAGGGAGTCCCGTTCGGACGGACGCTGCGCGGCGAGCCGATCACGTGCCCGGTGTTGGAGCGCAACACGATCGGCGGCGGCATGCCCGGCCAGGGCAAGTCATCGGCTGCCCGGTGCGTGATGGCAGGCGCTGCGCTGGACCCGACCGTGGAACTCCGCATCTGGGTTCCTGACGCGAACTTCGACTTCGAGGCGTTCAAGCCGCGGTGCTCGCGCTACGTCATGGGCGCTGAAGACGAGAAGATCGCGGAGATCCTGGAACACCTGCGAGAGCTGCACGAGGAGGTGCAGACCCGTGGCGAGCTGCTCATCAAGCACGAAGAGCCAGCCGTCACGCGCAAGCTGGCCAGTGCCGGAGTCGGCCTGCACCCGATCGTCGCGCTGCTGGAGGAGGCGCACGTGGCCATTCAGCACGCGGCCTACGGGGCGGAGATCTCCCAGCTGCTGGTGGACATCGTCAGGCTCGGCCGCAAGCGCGCTATCCACCTGTTCCTGTCGACGCAGGCTCCGACGAAGGACAGCATGCCGCGCGACGTCACCCGCAACTGCTCCAACGGCATCGCGTTCGCCGTTGGTGACCACGTCGCCAATGATGCGCTGCTCGGCCAGGGCGCGTACGCGGCTGGCCACCGGGCAACCGAGCTGATCCCCGGCACTGACAAGGGAACCGCTGTGGTCAAGGGCTTCAGCGGGGAACGCTCGGAGATCGTGCAGGTCTACTTCCTGGACGTCTCCCGCACCAACGACCAGGTCACTCCGATCATCAACCGGTCGCTGGCAGCGATCGAGGCGAACGGGCGCGGCCTGCCCGGTGCAGCAGTGGCAGCCCCGGCGATCGAGTCCAGCCGGAACCTGCTCGAAGACCTGGACGCGGTGATGGGCGAGGAGCCCATCAGGGTCGCGGACCTGCCCGCTCTGCTCGCGCAGCACGCTCCGAGGTGGGCGCCGTACCGGTCGCTCACGGGCAAGGCGCTCCGAGACCAGCTCGCCGAACTCGGCGTGAAGGTGCCGTCCACGAAGAACACCTACCCCGTCGACCCTGTCACCGTCCGTGATGCTCTCGCTCGCCAGGCGACGGCTGACCTGGACGACGCGAACTAGCCGTCCGAGCCACCGGGTTAGGTCGCCGAAGGTGCTTCCAGGACCGCTTCTCGCAGCCCGAGCAGGCCTCGAAGCGCTCGACCTAACCCGGCTAACCAGCTAACTCGCCGCAGCTCAGCGACTACATCGGTCCATCTAACCCGCGCGGTTAGAAACCTAACCCCGGCTGTGCGACCTAACCCGGTTCGCCAACCGCTCATCCACTCGCAACGTGGGCACCCGCGCTGCCCTCTCACGCCCAACCACCGTCACTAAGAGCAACCTGGAGATGCGTCGACATGACAAGCCGCCGCACGTTCCTCAGCGACCCCGGC
>JASLAV010001201.1 GCA_030146905.1 Lentzea sp.
GTGGTGGGAGATGAACAGGAACGTCACCCCCTTGTCCTGCAACGACCTCATGCGGTCGAACAGCCGCTCGATCGCGGGGCCGTCGAGCTGCGCGGTCGGTTCGTCGAGGATCACGAACCGCGAGCCGATCGACAGCGCCCGTGCGATCTCGACGAGCTGCCGTTGCTCGACGGTCAGCGTGGACACCAGCTCGTCCGGCCGGACCGCCACGTCGTAGGTCTCCAGCAGTTCCGCGGCCTGAAGACGCAGCTTCTTCCAGCTGATCAGGCCGCCGCCGAGGTCCTGCCGGTTTATGAACAGGTTCTCGGCCACCG
The DNA here is from genome assembly GCA_030146905.1 of Lentzea sp. Next base: position 315 of record JASLAV010001201.1, read on the forward strand.
ACAGCTCGGGCACGACCGTCGACTTCTGGTAGACGCACGCGACGTGACGCCGCCACGCCGCGCGGTCCGCGACGGGCGGCGCGGGTTCGCCGAAGAAGGTGACCTCGCCCGCGTCCGGCGCCTGCATGCCGGTGAGCACCGAGACGAGCGTCGACTTGCCGGCGCCGTTGCGGCCGACGAGCGCGTGCGACTCACCGGCACGGACCTCGATGCCCACGTCGTCCAGCGCGAGCGTCTGCCCGAACCGCTTCGTCACGCCCTTCGCGACAGCTGCGAACTCGGTCATTTCGCGATCTGGTTGCCCCAGAAGGCCTTGTCGTCGACGTTGTCCTTGGTGATCAGCGGCGCCGCGAGCTGGTCCTCCAGCCTGCCGCCGCCGGTGTCCACGATGACGGAGTCGTGGTCGGTCTTGCCGGCCGAGAACGTCTTCCCCTCCACCGCGGCCTTCGCGTAGAACAGCGCCCACTGCGCGTAGAGGTCGGCCGGCTGGGACACGGTCGCGTCGATCTCGCCCTTGCGGATCGCCTCCAGCTCCTGCGGGATGCCGTCGTTGGAGACGATGAAGATGTGCTTCGGGTCGGTCGGCGGGACGATCAGGTTCTTCTGCCGCAGCACCTGCAGCGTCGGCGTGAGGAACGCGCCACCGGCCTGCATGTAGATGCCGTTGATGTCCGGGTGCTGGTTGAGCCGCGTCTGCAAAGCTGCGGACGCCTTCGGGCCCTCCCAGTCGGTCGGCTCTTCGAACACCGTGATGCCGGGGTAGTCCTGCTTCATGCAGGCGGCGAACGCCTCCGACCGGTCGCGGCCGTTGATCGACGCCAGCGCGCCCTGGAACTCGACGACCTTGCCCTTGCCGCCCAGCTTGTCGCCGAGGAACTTGCAGGCCTTCTCGCCGTACGCCTTGTTGTCGGCGCGCACGACCATGTAGGTCTTGCCCTTGTCGGGACGGGTGTCGACGGTGACCACCGGGATGTTCGCCTTCTCCAGGCGTTCCAGGGTGGACGCGATCGCGCCGGTGTCCTGCGGCGCCATGATGATCGCCTTCGCGCCCTGCGACTGCAGCGACTGGGCGTTGGCGACGAGGTTCTCCACCTTGTTCTGCGAGTTGGTGGGGTTCAGCAGGTTGACGCCGAGGTCCTTCGCCTTGTCGGGGAAGTACTTGATGTAGGAGTTCCAGAAGTCGGTGTCGGCGCGGGGGTGGTCGGCGCCGATCGGGCCGACACCACCGGCTCCCGTTCCGGTGGCCCCGCCGCCGCAGGCGGTCAGGGTGAGGGCACCGGCGAGCGCGAGGCACACCGCGACGGTGAGGTTGCGACGCTTCATCGTTGAGTTGCCTTTCATGGCTGCTGGGGACGCAAGCGCAGGCCGTGCATGCCACCGTCGACGGCGAGGACCGTGCCGGCGGTGGATCCCGACAGCGGGCTCGCCAGGTAGGCGATGGCTCCCGCGACCTCGTCGGCGGAGACGAGCCGGCCGTGCGGCTGGCGTGCCTCCAACGCGGCTCGTTCGGCTTCCGGGTCCGGTGCCGAGTCGAGCAGGCGGCCCACCCACGGGGTGTCCGCCGTGCCGGGGGCGACCGCGTTGACGCGGATGCCCTCGCGCAGGTGGTCGGCGGCCATCGCGAGCGTGAGCGAGTGGACGGCGCCCTTGCTGGCCGAGTAGAGAGCGCGCTGCGGGAGCCCGGCCCAGGCAGCGACGGAGCAGGTGTTGACGATCGCGGCGGACGGCGACTCGCGCAGGTGGGGCAGCGCGGCCCTGGACACGCGGACCATGCCCATGACGTTGACGTCCAGCACCTTCGACCACTCGTCGTCGGTGTTGGCCGTGACGTCGCCCTGGGCACCGATGCCCGCGTTGTTCACGACCACGTCGAGACGCCCGAACCGCCGCACGACCTCGCCGATCGCGGCTCGAACGCTCTCGTCGTCCGACACGTCCGTGCGGATCCCGACGAGCGGGTCCGCCACGTCCGGGTCGAGGTCGAGCGCCACGACCGCCGCTCCGCGCGACGACAGCAGGTTCGCCGTGGCGAGCCCGATGCCGGACGCACCACCCGTGACGACGGCGACGAGTCCTTCGAAGTCAGTCATCCTCACCCTCCAGCTGTGTCCACACAGGACCTTCGGGGTAGGCGTAACTCGCCAGCGTGCCGTCCTTGAGCCGGGCGGAGAACCCCGGCTCCGCGGGCGCCAGGTACCGGCCGCGTTCGACGACGGCCGGGTCGAGGAAGTGCTCGTGCAGGTGGTCGACCCACTCGATCACGCGCTCGCCGATCTCGCAGGA
>JASLAV010001252.1 GCA_030146905.1 Lentzea sp.
CTTCGATCCACGACTCGCCCAGGGTGGCCGCGGTGCGCCAGGTGTAACCGGTGGCGGCTTCGGCGACGAGCAGGTGCAGGCCGGTGGAGTCACCGCTCGTGGTCCAGGCGAGGTCGTGGGAGGTCTTCCAGCCCGGCGACAGCACGGCGTCGCGCCTCTTCGGGTCCACAGTGGACCGATCTGCTCCGTACTCGGTCGCGGGTGGCGGTTGCGGTGGTACGGCGGCCGACGCCTGGAGTGCGCTCAGCAGGGAGCCGACCATCGCGACGCACAGCGCGAACGCCGTGGTGCGCTTGTTCAGCACGCGGATCTCCATCCTCAGGGTCGCGGGTCCTTCGGAGGAAATGCTGGGACAGCGCGCTTCAGGTCCGGTTCGAGGAATGTTCAAGCCGCGGCAGGCCGAACGGTTGAGCCGATGGTTCGTAGGCGATCAGTGACGGGACGACGGGCGGCCTGTGGCGCGGTTGCGTCAGACGACTGCGGTCCCGCCTCGACCGCAGAACCGTGCGAAGTGCCGGCATTGCTGTGAGATCCTGGCCGGGCCGCTGAACTCCGCCGGATCGGTTCCGTCGGTGCTCGACCGGTCAGCGTCCCGTCGTCGCGAGGTGGCCAGAGATGTCAGAGGACCAGTACACCCGCCAGGACCCCCGCCACCAGTACCCGCGTCCCGGCGGCCTCGCCGCGCAGGAGCCCGACCACGGTGAACACACCTACCGGGGCAGCGGACGCCTGCCCGGCACCGCGGCCGTGATCACCGGTGGGGACTCGGGAATCGGCAGGGCGATCGCGATCGCCTTCGCGCGTGAGGGCGCCGACGTGCTGCTGTCCTACCTCGACCAGGAGCAGGACGACGCCGAGCGCACCGCCGAACTGGTGCGCGACGCCGGACGGCGCGCCGTGCTCGTCCCGGGCGACCTGCGCGCGGAGGAAACGTGCCGCGACGTCGCCGAACGCGCCCACGCCGAGTTCGGACGCATCGACGTCCTGGTCAACAACGCCGGGCACCAGATGAGGCGCGACGACGGCCTGCTCAGCGTCGGCGGCGACCAGATCGACACGATCTTCAGGATCAACGTCTACGCGATGTTCTGGCTCTGCAAGGCCGCGGTGCCGTTCATGCGCCCCGGCTCCGCGATCATCAACACCTCATCGATCCAGGCGTTCGCCCCCTCCCCCGTGCTCATGGACTACGCCGCCACCAAGGCCGCGGTCGTCAACTTCACGAAGAACCTCTCCACCGACCTCATCGGCAAGGGCATCAGGGTCAACTCCGTCGCGCCCGGTCCGGTGTGGACACCGCTGACCCACGCGACCATGCCAGCGGAGAACATCGACGGCTTCGGCGCGCAGACACCCCTGGGCCGCGCCGCACAACCCGCCGAGCTGGCACCCGCCTTCGTCTTCCTCGCCTCGCAGGAGTCCAGCTACATCACCGGCGAGATCCTCGGCGTCACCGGCGGCGACCCGATCACCTGACCCGACCGGTTGACCCGGCCTGCGCTTGCCCTTGCTGAGGCGCTCCTCACGAAGACTTCGACGGCGCGGCAAAACTTCGGTACCGTTAGGTACAGAAGTGCCGAGCACGCCCGCTCCGGAGCCGAAGAAGGGGATCATGTCCGACACCGACCTGCGCGAGTTCTACCTGCGCTACATCGAGGCGCTCAACGCCCACGAGATCCACCGCATGGACGAGTTCATCAACGACGAGACCACCCTGAACGGCGAGCCGGGCACCCGGGACCAGGTCGTCGCTGTGCTGAACGGCGACATCGACGCGGTCCCGGACTTCCACTGGGACCTTCAGGAACTGCTCTTCGACGGCGACCGGCTGGCCGCACGCCTGGTCAACACCGGAACTCCGGCGAAGGAGTGGCTCGGCGTGGAGCCCACCGGCTCCTCGTTCGAGATCACCGAGTACGCCATCTACCAGGTCCGCGACGGACGGTTCGTGCACATGACGGCACTGCACGACGCCGAGACCCTGAGGCGGCAGCTCGGTGCCTGACTCGCGTGAGCCGATCGGTGTCGGCATCGTCGGGCTGAGCGCCAGGGGAGGCTGGGCGGCCGGGGCTCACCTGCCCGCGCTCAGCGCCGTCGACGGAATCGAGCTCCGCGCGCTGGCGGCGAGCTCCGAAGCCTCGGCCCGAGCAGCGGGAGCGATGTACGGCGTACCCGCGTACACGTCGGTCGAGCAGCTCGCCGGCGACGAGAACGTCGACCTCGTCGTTGTCGCCGTCAAAGTGCCACAGCACCGCGAACTCGTGTTGCCCGCGCTGAAGGCGGGCGTGCCGGTGCTCTCCGAGTGGCCGCTCGCCGTCGACTTGCGCGAGGCCGAGGAGATGGAGCGTGCCGCCGGGACGACGCGCACCTTCGTCGGCCTTCAAGGACGCTCCTCGCCTGCCTTCCGCTGGCTGGCCGACCTCGTGTCCGAAGGATTCGTGGGCGAAGTCCTTTCCGCCACCGTCGTGGCGTCTACGACCGAATGGGGCACCCCCGTGTCTCCGAACATGGTCTACACACTCGACCGCAAGCTCGGGGCCACGATGCTGACCATCGCGTTCGGACACGCGATCGACCTGGTGTCGATGGTCGTCGGCGAGCTCCGGGAAGTGGTTGCCACGACCGCGACCCGGCGCCGCGAGGTTCCCCTCGGGCGCACCGGGCAGGTCGTTCCGATGACCGCCGAGGACCAGATTGCGATCTCGGGCACCGTGGCGGGTGGGGCGGTCCTGTCCGTCCACTACCGCGGAGGCGCG
>JASLAV010001253.1 GCA_030146905.1 Lentzea sp.
CCTGGTCCTCCGCCTCCGCGATCATCCGCTCGGCGCGGGCACGGGCGTCGGACAGCATCGCCTCGGCCTCCGCCTGCGCCTCCGCGAGCATGCGGTCGGCGTCCGCGCGCGCCTTGGACACGCCGGACTCCGCCTCGTGCTTGGCCTTGCCGACGACCTCGTCGCGGTGGTCCAGCACGTCCTGCGCGTCGTCGAGCTCCGCCGGGATGGCGTCGCGCACGTCGTCGAGCAGTTCGAGCACGTCACCGCGCGGTACCACGCAGCCCGAGGTCATCGGTACTCCGCGCGCTTCCTCGACGATCGTGACGAGCTCGTCGAGTGCCTCGAACACCCGGTACACGTGTCACTCCCTAACCCCTGTGGATCCCCACCCTCAAGTGTGCCCTGCCGGTCTCCCCGAAAGAGGGAGATCGGCAGGGCGTGTCAGGATTTCCCCTCATCCGCACGGGGGAACCATGAAGATCAGACGAGCCGTCGCCGCCGACGTCGGGGCGATCGTGGCCATGCTCGCCGACGACCCGCTGGGCGCACGGCGGGAGAAGCCGGGCGACCCGGCCTACCTCAGGGCGTTCGAGGTGATCGACGCCGATCCGCACCAGTACCTGGCCGTCGCGGAGGACGAGTCCGGCGAGGTGGTGGGCACGCTGCAGCTCACGTTCACGTCCGGCCTGTCCCGGATGGGCATGACCCGCGCGACCGTCGAGGCCGTGCGGGTGCGCTCCGGCCAGCGGGGCAACGGCCTCGGCGAGCGCATGGTCAGGTGGGCCGTCGACGAGGCGCGGGCACGCGGCTGCGGGCTGGTGCAGCTGACGACGGACGCCTCACGTGTGGACGCGCACCGGTTCTACGAGCGGCTGGGGTTCACCGCGTCGCACGTGGGGATGAAGCTCGCGCTGGACTAGCGGCTCTCCTCGAGGCGCCTCTGCAGGCGCTGCTCGATCGAGGCCGGCAGCAGCGTCGACACGTCGCCACCGTAGGTCGCGACCTCCTTGACCAGCGAGGACGCCAGGAAGGAGTACTGCGGGCTGGCCTGCATGAACAGCGTGTCGACCCCGGTGAGCTGGTGGTTCATCTGCGCCATCTGCAGCTCGTAGTCGTAGTCGCTGACCGCGCGCAGGCCCTTCACGATGGCCTTGATGTCGTTCTCGCGGCAGTAGTCGACCAGCAACCCGTGCCACGAGTCCACGCGCACGTTGTCCCACTGCGAGGTGACCTCGCGCAGCATGTCCTGGCGCTCCTCGACGGAGAACAGGGTGCGCTTGTTCTTGTTGATCAGCACGGCGACGACGACCTCGTCGAACAGGTGCGCGGCTCTCCCGATGATGTCCAGGTGACCGTTGGTTACCGGGTCGTAGGAGCCGGGGTACACGGCACGTGTCATGCAGCGGACGCTAGCACCCGATCGGACGCCTCCAGGCGGGTCCGTGGTTCTCGTCACCCATCGGAACGCACCTGGCCCCAGTACACGGCCGTGTCCCCGTAACGCTTGGCGCGCAGGGATTCCACTTCTTCCGGCCAGTGTGGTTCGCCACTTCGCGAAGCACGTTCCACGATCAAGACGGCGTCATCGGCGAGCCTGGGAGCGATCCCCCGCAGCACCGCGGCGAGCTCCGCGTCACCCACCGCGTACGGCGGGTCGGCGAACACCACGTCGAACTTCTCCCCCTCGGCCGTGACGTACGCCTCGGCCGTGCGGTTCGCGATCGTCGTGTTGGTGAAGCCCAGCTCGCGCGCGTTGGACTTGAGGACGTCGGCCGCGCGCCGGTCCGACTCCACGAACGTCGCGTGCCCCGCGCCCCTGCTCAACGCCTCGAACCCGAGCGCGCCGGAGCCCGCGTAGAGGTCCAGCACCCGTGCCCCGTCGAGGTCGACCATCGACTGCAGGGAGCTGAACAGGGCCTCTCGGACGCGTTCGGACGTGGGCCTGGTGCCCTTGGGCGGCACCTTGAGCCTGCGACCTCCCGCGGTCCCGGCAACGATTCGTGTCACCCGCTCATCGTCCCAGGTGGTGTCCCGGCCCTCAGGCGAGAGCCTGCCACCAGCCGTCGACCTCGCCGGGAGCGTCCACGTCGACCCGCTCGCCCGGCCGCGGCACCGCGAGCTCCATCCCACGCGCCTTCACCTCGCGCCACACGCGGTCGATCGGCTCGCCCCACGGGTGCAGCGACAGGTTGAACGTGGCCCAGTGCACCGGGATCAGCAGCCCGCCGCCGAGGTCGTCGAACGCGCGGACGCCGTCCTCCGGCGTCATGTGGATGTCCGGCCACGCGTCGCCGTACGCGCCGACCTGCATCAGCACCGCGTCGAACGGGCCGTGTGCCGCGCCGATCGCCTTGTAGCCGGAGAAGTAGCCGGTGTCACCGCTGTAGAACACGGAACGCTCACCGCGCTTGATCACCCAGGACGCCCACAGCGTCACGTCGCGCTGCACCGAGCGGCCGGAGAAGTGTTGTGCCGCGGTGCAGGTGAGCGTGAAGCCGTCCACCTCGTGCGACTCGTCCCAGTCGAGCTCGACGATGCGGTCCTGCGGCACGTCCCACCGCGCCAGGTGCGCGCCGATCCCCAGCGGCACGACGAACACCGCGGACGTCGACCGGGTCAGCTGCCCCACGGTCTCCATGTCGAGGTGGTCGTAGTGGTCGTGCGAGATCACGACCGCGCTCACGGCGGGCAGATCGGACAACTGGTGCGGAACCGGGTGCAGCCGCTTGGGTCCCATGTGCGCGGACGGCGAGACGCGGTCGCTCCACACCGGATCGACCAGCACCGCTGCGCCGTCGATCTCGATCAACGCGGAGGCGTGGCCGTACCAGGTGATGTGCAGGCCGGAGGTGACCGGAGCGGACGGGCCGACGAGCGGCACGGCGACGGACGGCTTGCGGTCGTCACCGCCGAAGACGAAGTCGCGCAACGAGAACGCGTCGCGGTCGGGGACCGTGCGGACCTTCTCGTCGTTGTGGAACTTCCCGTCGCGGTAGCGCGGCGAACGAGCCATCCGCACCGGATCGGGCTTGCCGCCCAGCTGCCTCGGAACGTCCCTCAGTGCCCACGCCACGCCCGCCAGTCCGAGCAGGCCGGCCAACGCCTTCTTCATGCGATTCCCTCTTCCTGACCCCGTGCACGGTGCAACGCTGGGAATGGTCGTGGAGTTCCGCACGCCCCGCAGCGCGAAACGGGGCCCGGCACGGATGCCGGGCCCCGTCGACGTCACGCGAGGGTCACTCCAGGACGATCAGGAGGTCGCCGCCCTCCACCTGCTGGGCTCCGCGCACCGCGAGGCGCTGGACCTTGCCCGCCTTCGGCGCGGTGATCGCGGCCTCCATCTTCATGGCCTCGATCGTCGCGACGGTCTGGCCGGCCTCGACGTGGCCGCCCTCCTCCACCGCCGGCGTCACCACGCCCGCGAACGGGGCCGCGACGTGGTTGGGGTTCGCGCGGTCGGCCTTCTCCGCCGCCGGGATGTCCGCGGCGACGGAACGGTCGCGCACCTGGATCGGCCGGAGCTGGCCGTTCAGGGTCGCCATGACCGTGCGGATGCCGCGCGCGTCGGCCTCGGAGATCGCCTCCAGCCCGATCAGCAGCCGGACACCCGGCTCCAGGTCGACGGAGTACTCCTCGCCGGGGCGCAGACCGTAGAAGAAGTCCTTGGAGCGCAACACCGACGTGTCGCCGTAGGCGTCGCGGTGGGCGCGGAACTCCTTGGTGGGCGCCGGGAACAGCAACCTGTTCAACGTCGCCCGCCGGTCGTCGACCAGGCCGGCCTCGTCCTCGGCGGAGAGCTCCTCCACCCGCTTCGGGGCAGGGCGCCCCTCGAGGGCCTTGCTGCGGAACGGCTCCGGCCAGCCGCCGGGCGGGTCGCCCAGCTCGCCGTGCAGGAAGCCGATCACCGACGCCGGGATGTCGTACTTGCCGGGGTTCTCCTCGAACTCCTTCGGCGAGACGCCCGCGCCCACGAGGTGCAGCGCGAGGTCACCGACGACCTTGGACGACGGCGTCACCTTCACGAGGTGGCCGAGCATGCGGTCGGCGGCCGCGTACATCGACTCGATCTCCTCGAACTTGTCGCCCAGGCCCAGTGCCACGGCCTGGGTGCGCAGGTTCGAGAGCTGACCGCCGGGGATCTCGTGGTGGTACACGCGGCCGGTCGGGCCGGGGATGCCGGACTCGAACGGCGCGTAGATCCTGCGCACGGCCTCCCAGTACGGCTCGAGGTCGCACACGTTCTGCAGGTTCAGGCCCGTGGCGTGCTCGGTGTGGTCGGTCAGCGCCACGATCGACGACAGCGGCGGCTGCGACGTCGTGCCCGCCATCGACGCGGTGGCGCCGTCGATCGCGTCCACGCCCGCCTGGATCGCCGCGAGGTAGGTGGCCAGCTGGCCACCCGCGGTGTCGTGGGTGTGGAGGTGGACCGGGAGGTCGAACTCCTTGCGCAACGCCGTGATCAGGCGCGACGCCGCCGGTGCCCGCAGCAGGCCCGCCATGTCCTTGACGCACAGCACGTGAGCGCCCGCGCCGACGATCTGCTCGGCCAGCTTGAGGTAGTAGTCCAGTGTGTACAGGCGCTCGTCCGGGTTGGACAGGTCGCTGGTGTAGCAGAGCGCGACCTCGGCGACCGCGGTCCCGGTCTCGCGCACGGCCTCGATCGCCGGCCGCATCTGCTCGACGTCGTTGAGGGCGTCGAAGATGCGGAAGATGTCGATGCCGGTGTTCGTCGCCTCCTGCACGAACGCCTTGGTGACCGCCTCCGGGTACGGCGTGTAGCCGACCGTGTTGCGGCCGCGCAGCAGCATCTGCAGGTTGATGTTCGGCACGGCCTCGCGCAACGCGGCGAGCCGCTCCCACGGGTCCTCCGCGAGGAACCGC
>JASLAV010001280.1 GCA_030146905.1 Lentzea sp.
GAGCACGGCAGGGCGCGTGCGAGCGAGATCGACCTGGTGCAGTTCCTGACGTTGTGCGGCAAGGACCTCGACTTCTTCGAGGAGTTCCGCCGCCGCTACCGGCACGCCTTCGACCTCTACTTCGTCCAGGTTCCGGACAACCTCCGCACCATCGCGATGGCGGAGTCGATGGCCACGAAGATCACCGCCTATGACGTCGTGACGATTCACGGCCTCGTGCAGACGGAGGCCTACGCGCGCGAGTTGTTCGTGGAGACGGGGGTCGAGGCACCCGAGGACATCGACAGGTTGATCCAGCTGCGCATCGAACGACAGGCGATCATGCGGCGGTACAACCGCCCGGAGTGCGTGTTCTACCTCCACGAGATGGCACTCCAGGTGCGGTTCGGGGATGCCCGGCTCATGACGGACCAGTACCTGCGGCTCCTGTTCAAGACGCACGTCGTGCGGATCGTCCCCACCTCGGCCATGAAGGCGGTCGTCCAGCCGAAGTGCACCCTCTTCGAGTTCGAGAAGGCGTCACCGATCGCCTACACCGAAAACAGCCTGGTCAAGGTGTTCGCCCAGGACAACGCCGCTGTCGCACGCAGCAGGGCGCTCTTCGAGCGGTTGGATGCGGTCGCCTTGGATGAGGAACAATCCCGGAGCAGGCTGGCGGACTACGTCAGCCGTCTTCGAGGGGATTCCCATGGCTCACGAACGGACTTGGCGTAAGAGCAGCCACAGCAGTGGGACGGGTGACAGCGAATGCGTCGAGGTCTCCCTCGCACACGATGCTCTCGTGCGCGACTCCAAGAACGCGGCTGGTGCCGTCCTCACCTTCTCCGCCGTGGCCTGGCAGGCGCTGGTCCGCGGGATCAAAGCTCCCAGCTGACGAACGCGCCGTCGTCGATCATCCCGCCGGCCTTGCGGTACGTGGCCTGCGCCGCCGTGTCACCCGCGGCGGTGCCGGTCCACATCGCGTAGCAACCCCGTTCCGCCGCAACGGTCTTCAACGCCTCGACGAGGGCCGTGCCGATGCCGCGGCGCAGGAACGCGTCGGCCACGCCCAGCTCGTAGAGGAACATCTCCGTGCCCTTGTCCGGGTGCGTCGTCTCCACCCCGGACACGAATCCGGCCGGCTCGTCGCCGACGTAGGCGATCAGCAGGTGGCTGTGGTCCTGCGCCAGGAACCGCGCGGTCTCGTCCGGCCGCGGCGGCGCGTCGAACAGGTGCCCGGCGGCGAACACGTCGTCGGGGGATGCGGCGCGGCGGATCTTCATACCGCCAGGTTAAGCACCATCCCCGTTCATCTCGGTGCGGTAGAACCGCTGGCGTGTCGGTTGACGCCTACTGCGAGCGCCTCGGTCCCGGCCTGTGGGCCGAGCCGCTCAACGCCCTGACGAACCTCGCGTTCCTCGTCGCCGCGCTCCTGCTGCTGCGCGGGCAGGCCCCGCCCAGCCTGAGAGCGCTCCCCGTCCTGCTCGCGCTGGTCGGTCTCGCGAGCCTGAGCTTCCACACGTTCGCCACGCGGCTGACCGGTGCCCTGGACAGCGCGTTCATCGCGGTGTTCGTCCTGTACTACGTGGTGGTGTTCGCGCACCACTACCGCGGCATCCGCTGGTCACGGGCCTGGCTCGCGGCTCCGGCGTTCGTCGTGTCCGCCGTCGTCGTCGGCCTGCTCGTGCGGGTCGGTCCCGGCATCTACCTGCCCGCGCTGATCGCCCTGCTGGTCCTCGCGCCGCTGTCCGGCCGCGACTGGAGGTGGTTCGCGGGCGCGGCCGGCGTGTTCGCCGTCTCGCTCACGCTCCGGACGCTCGACGAACCGCTGTGCGGTGGCATCCCGATCGGCACGCACTTCCTCTGGCACGTGCTCAACGCCGTCACGTTGTGGCTCGTGTCGGAGGCGATCATTCGACGTGCGCGGGCAGCTTCCCGCGCTTGACGAGGCCGGTCAGCTCGGAGTGGTCGGCCTCGGTCTGGTCGGCGTAGTCGAACGCGTACTTCGCGAACGCCTCGTCGAGGTCGTCACCGGCGCCGTTCTGGAAGTACCCGGCCAGCAGCCGCGGGTCGAGCGAACGGGTGTGGGCGCGGGCCAGCAGGGCTCCGGCGAACCGGCCGTAGTCGTCGAGGTCTTCGCGCTTCAACGTGGTCGGGTTGATCTCGCCCTTGCGGTTGCGGAACTGCCGCACGATGAACGGCCGGCCCTCGATCGTCGTCCAGCCCAGCAGGATGTCCGTCTCCGCCTGCACGAGCCTGGCGCCGAGCACGATCCGCTTGCCCTCGTGCTTGGCGGGCTCGACGTCCAGGAACGGCTGCAGCGCCGACTGCCGTGCCTCCTTGGCCTGCAACACGAGTGCCTCGTCACCGTTGCCGTGCAGCAGGACCAGGTAGTTGCGCAGGCCGACGCTGCCGGTGCCGACGACGCGGAACGCCACGTCCGACACTCCGAAGCGCATGATCAGGTTCCGCCGCGACTGGCGCAGGCTGTCCACGTAGGACGGCAGCGCGGCGACCACGGCGTC
>JASLAV010000034.1 GCA_030146905.1 Lentzea sp.
CGGCGCTCGCGCGGGACCGGCTGGGCGAGTTCCAGGCGCAGGCGGCCATCGCGGCGTTGCACGCGGACGCGCGGAGTGCGGAGGAGACGGACTGGGTGCAGATCGTCGAGTGGTACGACGAGCTGCTGGCGGTGACCGACAGCCCCGTCGTCCGGCTCAACCGCGCGGTGGCCGTCGGCGAGGCCGACGGACCGCGTGCCGGGCTGAAGGCGTTGGCGGAACTGGACGAGGGGCTTCCCCGCCACTCGGCCGTGGCCGCCTACCTCCACGAGCGCGACGGTGACCGGCAGACGGCCGCGCGGCTCTACGTCGAAGCGTCCAGGAAAGCGACGAACCTCGCCGAGCGGGAATACCTCACCCGTCAGGCCGCACGGCTCAACAACTGAAAAAGGCCCGCCATGGGCGGGCCTTTGTGATCAGGCACTCAATCGTGCGAAGAAAAGATCAGAGCGTGCCGCCGGCTGCGGTCGGAGTGCCGGAGCCGCCACCCTCGTCGCCCACGGTTTCGCGGGTGAGGAACGTCTCCACGTAGAACATGTTGCCGTCCGCGCGGTCCATGATGGTCAGCAGCGTCTTCATCGAGGAGACCTCCTCGACCTGCTCCTTCAGGAACCACTGCAGGAACTGCTCGCCGATGTAGTCGCCCTCCTCGCGGGCGACCTTGGCGAGGGCCACGATCTGGTCGGTGACCTGCTGCTCCTGGCGCAGTGCCAGTGCGACGAGGTCACGCGGCTCCTTGAACTCGTTGATCGGCGTCTCGACACCGGGAATGACGACCGCGATGTCGTTGTCCATGAGGAACTGCACGATCATCATCGCGTGGTTGCGCTCTTCGAGGGCCTGCTTGTAGAAGTGCGCGGCCAGGCGCGGCAGGTCCTCGGTGTCGAACCACACCGCGAGCGCGATGTACTGCTGCGAAGCCGAGAACTCGTTGCCGATCTGGGCCTGCAGGAGCTCGTGGAACTTCGACTTCTTGGACAGGATCTTCTTCACGTTCGAGGCCATGGGGAGTACGTTAGCCCAAAACGGTGAGATTTGCATTCGAGGAAAAGCTGACCTTTGTTCGGAAAGGTGAACCAAACAAAGGTTAGGCGCTCCTAAGAATCACACCAATGGCGCGCGGTCGATCGGGCAGGACATGCAGCGCGGACCGCCGCGGCCGGAGCCCAGCTCCGAGCCGGCGATGCGCAGCACCTCGACACCCGCGTCCTCGAGGCGCTCGTTCGTCTCGACGTTGCGCTCGTAGGCGACGACCAGGCCGGGGCCGACCGCCAGCGTGTTGTTGCCGTCGTCCCACTGCTCGCGCTCGGCGGTGATGACGTCGAGACCGGTGTCGATCACGCGCAGGCGCTCGATGCCCATCGCCTCGGCCGCCGCCTCCAGGAACGGCACGGGGCCGTCCACGCGCACGCCACCCTCGCCGTCGGCGCGCAGCGGGTAGGCGGTGAGCGAGTCGCTGATCGCCGGGTACATCACCACGGCGTCGCGGTCGACCATCGTGCAGACGGTGTCCAGGTGCATCGTGGCGCGCTCCTGCGCGATCGGCACCGCCAGCACCGTGTGCGCGAGTCCGTCGGCCAGAGCGGAACGTGCGAACGACTCGGCGCCCGCAGGGGTCGTGCGCTCGCCGACGCCGATGGCGATCACGCCCGGCGCGAGCAGCAGCACGTCGCCACCTTCCAACGGCGCCGAGTGCGCGCCGTACGCGCGGCCCGTGCGGCGGAACCGCGGGTGGTAGGCGTAGATCAGGTCGGTCAGCGTCGTCTCGCGGTCGCGGGCGGGCAGCGCGAGCGACGTGATGGCCACGCGGTCGCCGACCCAGACCGACGAGTCGCGGGTGAACAGCAGGTTCGGCAGCGGGTCGACGGCGAAGTCGATCGGCAGGTGCATCCTGCGCACCAGCGACGCGCCCTCCGCGGCGGGCAGCTCCTCGAACGTCATGCCGGTCATCAGCACCTGCGCGAGCTGCGGGGCCGGCAGCGAGGTGAGGTGGCTGCGCAGCGCGTCGGCCAGGTCGATGCCGAGGCGGCGCTCGTTGACGGCGCTGTGGATGCCCGCGATGCGCGCGCGGTTGTCCTCCAGCGCCTGCACCAGGACGTCCCCCAGCAGCAGGACCTCGACACCGCGGGAGGTCAGCGTCGCGGCGAACGCGTCGTGCTCCTCCTGGGCCCTGCCGACCCACGGCACGCCGTCGAACAGCAGCTGGTCGTTGTTGCGAGGGGTGAGCCTCTTGAGCTCGTTGCCCGGCCGGTGCAGCAGCACCGTGCGCAACGGGCCGACCTCGCTGTCCACGCGGGGCGCGGCGTCCGGGAGTGCTTCGGTCTCGGCGATCGTGTGCGCAGTCACCGGTCGAGCGTAACTCTGAACAGCGCAAATCGCCGCTTATGGGCTCAGAATCGCAACGAATGGCGCACTGATTCGAGTTCTACGGTCGAATCATTAAGGCAACCAGCTCACTTTGCCTCGCAACATTGTGTAACCGACGAACGCGACGACGTCGAGGATCGTGTGAGCGATCACCAACGGCCACAACCGCCTGGTGCGCTGCCAGTAGTAGCCGAACACCAGGCCCATGACCAGGTTGCCGACGAACCCGCCGAAGCCCTGGTAGAGGTGGTAGGACCCGCGCAGCACGGCCGCCGCGAACAGGGCCGTGTACTGCCGCCAGCCGAGCTGTTGCAGCCGCGTGATCAGGTACCCGACTACGAGCACCTCCTCCGCCCACGCGTTGCCGGCGGCGGCGAGGATCAGCGCCACGCTCATCCACCACGCGTTGTCCAGGGTGGACGGCTGCACGGCGAGGTTCAGCCCGAGCGCCCACGCGGCGAAGTAGAACGCGAGACCGGGGATGCCGATGATCGCGGCCAGCCCCAGCGCACCCAGCGAGTCCGCGAGCTTGCGGGTGCCGTCGAGCCCGATGACGCGGAGCTTGATCCCGGTGCGCCACAACAGGTACAGGCCGATGCCGCCCCACGCCGCCAGCTGCAGCACGCCGAGCAGCTGCGCCACGAGGTCCAGCAGGTCGGCGCGCGCCTGCGGGACGTTGATCGCGACCGACTGCTGGTTCAGCGGCGTCGGCTGCAGCAGGCTGTCCACCAGCCGCACGAGGCTGCGCAGGCCGGACAGCCCGAGCGTCATGCTGAAGACGATCAGCAGTTCGAGCTTGTAACCGCGTTTCTCGGCGTCGGGGATCACCGCAGGTTCGATCACGCGCGTGACGCTACCTGCAGTTCCGGATCACCTCTGGGAGAGGAACGGGCAGCCCATCAACCGGCGGAGCTCCGCCGCGAGCTCCTGCGGCGTGCTGACGGGCCTGGAGAACGCGATCCGCACGTCGTGGTCGTCGCACTCGGCCTCGACCCGCAGCCGCAGGCCGAACCGGTCGAGCCCGAGCGGCCGCACGTGCCCGGCGCGCAGCTCCTCCGGGAGGTGGCGGGCGAGCTGGCCGACGACGTCGCGGTGCGCCATCTCCAGGTGCCGCAGCCAGTGGTCCTCGTTGCGGCAGAACGGGTCCGGCGTGGCGCTCGCGAACTGCTCCGGCCGGATCGACGACGTGCCCTCCGCGTCGGCGATCACCATCGACGCGGGGGTGAGCCTCAGGACGGAGGCGCCGTGACCGGCGTCGAGCAGCCGGTGGTCCGGCCGCACGTCGGCGACGGCGAGGATCTCGTCGCGCGCCTCCTGGCCCTCCAGCGCCGACACCCAGCCGGTGAGCCACAGCAGCCCTCGGACGGGTTCGCGCAGCGGCACAGGTGCCTGGTCGGCGATCTCCAGCATCGCCGTCACCTCGGTGCGCGGGGCCTGCCACAGCTGCCCGACCAACGGGTGCTCGTCGGCGAGCAGCAGGATCGTGGTGCCGCACGGGTGCACGTGGTGGAACAACGGGCTGGTCCTGTTGCCCGCCTGAGGAAGCAGCGCGGCCTGACCACCGCGAGCCGCGATCGTGCGTGCGCGCTCCGCGGCGTGCGGCGCCGGTGGGCGCTTGGTCTGGGTGTCGGTCACCGCTGCACCTCCTCTAAAGGTTAGGCAAGCCTAACTTAGCTTTGCTCGTCAAGGGAAGCACCACCTGTACGGTGGACAGGTGGTCGTGCCCAACAAGCCGTCCACCGAGGTGACGGCGCTCGACGATCGGTGGACCCGGCACTGCGCGGACCGGGCGAGCCGCCATGCGCTGATCTGGACGGCGATCGCCGGTGCGGCCTTCCTGCTCCAGTTCGTGCTGGTGCTCGTGTGGTCGTGGTCCTCACCGGTGGCGTTGGTCCTGTTGTTCTTCGCCGCGGCCGTCCTGTGGTCGGTGACGCGGCGGCGCCCGGTTCGACTGCCGGAGGGGGAGCCGTGGATTTTCGCGCAGGCCAGGTGGGAAGGCGGCAGGCTCGTCGTGCTGGGGCAGCCGCGGCTGGTGCTGGCCCTGCGAGTGGGCCCGTTGCTCCGGGGGAGGATCGCGCGGCACCGGCGGGTCTGGTTCATCCGGCCGGACGCCGCGGGCAACACCGTCGTGACGTTCCGCGGTGTCCCCCGATTGATTTCCGCCCGCGTGTTTCGTTGATCAAGTAGCGGGCTATGTCAGTGGACGTGCACGTGACCACGGCGTGGAGTGACACCTGCCTCGCGCGGGCGGATCGTCGCGCGGTCGGTCACATCTTCTTCGGCCTCGCCGTGCTCGGCGTCGTGCTCATGATCGACTGGATCTGGCTCACCGTGCTGTCCGTGCCGGTGGTGCTGGAACTGGCCGTGCCGGGGCTGCGGCACTTCTTCACCCGCCGCGGCACGGTGGAGCTGATCGAGCGGTTCCCGTGGCGCCCGGTGTCGGTGAGCTTCGTGCCCGGCAAGCGGATCGGGCGCCAGGCGTACCTGCGGGTCCTCGACTCCGAGAACGACCTGCGGCTGCCGGAACTGCCGGAACGGGCGCGCGTGCTCGTCCGGCACACCGGGCGGATCTGGATCTCGGGGCCGGACGAGCGCGGGCGCGTGGTGGCGATGACGCGAGGACTCGCGTTCCTCACACGTGGGCGGGTCGTCGACCGCTGACCCAGGCCCGGTAGTGCTTCTCGGGCGCGTCGGTGAACGAGGCGTGCCGCGGCCGCCAGCCGAGCAGCCGGTGGGCCTTGGCGCTGGACACGAGCTCGTCCTGGTCGGCGGCCACCTGCATGATCCCGCCCGCTTCCGCGGGCTCCA
>JASLAV010000053.1 GCA_030146905.1 Lentzea sp.
GAGGTGGACCCGAGCCTGCCGACGTACTGACGGGAACAGCGGCTCGTCGCTGATCCGCGGGCCGTTCGTCTCGCGAGTCGTCGTGGTCGCGTGTTTCGTGCCGGTCGTCCGGTCGCCCCTTCTTCGTGGTTTCGGCGAAGCCCAAATTACGAAGAAGCGGTGGCCGGACGACCGGCTTCTCGACGAGACACGCCGCGAGAGCGCGGCGAACGCAAACAAACACGGTAGCGTGCCTGACCGTGACCCGGTCCCCCGAACCGCCCCCAGCGCACGTGCGTGCGGCGTTCGGGGCACGTGACGCCGATCCGGAGCTCATCGACGGTGGCCCTGCGTGGCGTTGCGGCGACGCGACGATCCGCCCGGCGCCCAAGCCGGCGGAGGCCACCTGGATCGCCAAGACCCTCGACACCCTGGACGTGCCGCACCTGCGCATCGGCCGTCCGCTGAGATCGACCGACGGCCGGTACGTCGTCGGCGGCTGGTCGGCCACCAAGTTCCTCGCCGGTCGCGCGGAGCCGCGTCACGACGAGGTCATCTCCGTCGCCCAGCGCCTGCACCACGCCACCGCCGAGCTGCCCAAGCCCCGTTTTCTCGAAGCGCGCACCGACGTGTTCGCCGTCGCCGACCGCAAGGCGTGGGGCGAGGAGGACGTGCCGCTCGACGCCGACCTCGGCGGCAGGCTCTTCGACCTGCTCAAGGAGATGCGCAAGCCGCTCAACCTCAAGCCGCAGGTCGTGCACGGCGACCTGTTCGGCAACGTGCTGTTCGCGGGCAACGCCCAGCCGGCCGTCATCGACTTCACCGCCTACTGGCGTCCCGCCGAGTGGGCGGCGGCCGTGGTCGCGGTGGACGCCGTCGCGTGGGGCGGCGCCGACTCCGGCCTGTTCCACCGGTGGAGCCACCAGGCCGAGTGGGAGCAGGCGCTCGTGCGCGCGATGCTGTTCCGCCTCGCCGTGCACGCTCTTCACCCGTTGTCAACGCCGCAGTCCTTTGCGGGCTTGGAACGAGCTGCTCACCACATCACGTCCATGCTCTGAGCGGCTCAATTTCCAGGTACGAAACATTGCGGAGCATCGCGTTAACGCGAACTTCTTAGCGTCAGCGGCGTGACCCATTGCCCTTACTGCGCCCTGCAGTGCTCCATGAGCGTCATCGACGGCCAGGTGGCCCCTGGCCCCGGTGGGCTGTGCCAGAAGGGCTGGACGGCGGGGGAGCTGCTGCGCCATCCCGGCCGGTTGACCACGCCGCTCCTGCACGGTGAACCCGTTTCGTGGGACGAGGCGCTGGACTTCGTCGCCGCGCGCATCCGTTCGCACGAGCCCGACGAGGTCGCGGTCTTCGGCGGCGGCGGGCTCACCAACGAGAAGGCCTACGCGCTCGGGAAGTTCGCCCGCGTCGCGCTGAGGACGTCGCAGATCGACTACAACGGCCGGTTCTGCATGTCGTCGGCCGCGGCGGCGGGCAACAAGGCGTTCGGGCTGGACCGCGGGCTGCCGTTCCCGCTGACCGACCTGCGGTCCGCCGACACGGTGCTGCTCGCGGGCTCGAACCCCGCCGAGACCATGCCGCCGTTCCTGCGGCACCTGGAGGGGCCGCGGCTGATCGTCATCGACCCGCGCCGGACCCCGACCGCGGAGCGTGCGACGTTGCACCTGCAGCCCGCGCCGGGCACCGACCTGGCGCTGGCGCTGGGGTTGCTGCACACCGCGGTCGCCGAGGGTCTGATCGACAAGGAGTACATCTCCTCCCGCACGACCGGGTTCGACGAGGCGTGGAGGGTCGCGGCGCAGTGGTGGCCGGAGCACACCGAACGCGTCACGGGCGTCTCTGCGGCCGACCAACGCGCTGCCGTGACCATGCTGGCCGGGCGGTCGTACATCCTGACCGGGCGCGGTAGCGAGCAGCACGCGTCCGGCACGGACACCGTGTCCGCGTGGATCAACCTGGCGCTGGCGCTGGGACTGCCCGGCCGCGCCGGCTCCGGGTACGGCTGCCTGACGGGGCAGGGCAACGGCCAGGGCGGCCGTGAGCACGGCCAGAAGGCCGATCAGCTGCCCGGTTACCGCAAGATCGACGATCCCGTCGCGCGGCGGCACGTCATGGACGTCTGGGGCGTCTCGTGGCTGCCGGGACCGGGCCGCAGCGCGTACGAGCTGCTGATGGCCGAGGACGTCAAGGCGATGCTGGTGTTCGGCAGCAACCCCGTCGTGTCCGCGCCGCGGGCGTCCGGCGTCGTCGACCGGTTCAAGGCGCTGGACCTGCTGGTGGTCGCGGACTTCGTGATGTCGGAGACGGCCGCGATGGCCGACGTCGTGTTCCCCGTGACGCAGTGGGCGGAGGAAGACGGCACGATGACCAACCTCGAAGGCCGGATCATCCGGCGCCGCAAGGCGCTCGACCCGCCTCCCGGGGTGCGCAGCGACCTGGAGTTGCTGAACGGGCTCGCGTCGCGGCTCGGAGTTCCCAGCGGGTTCCCCGTCGAGCCGGAGGAAGTCTTCGAGGAGCTGCGCAGGGCGTCAGCCGGCGGGCTCTCCGACTACTCGGGCATCACCTACGAGCGGCTCGAGACCGAGCAGCTGCACTGGCCGGTGCCCGCAGTCGACCACCCCGGCACACCCAGGCTCTTCCTCGACCGGTTCGCGCACCCCGACGGGCTCGCGCGGTTCGTCCCCGTCGACCACCGCGGCCCCGCCGAGCCGCCGGACGACGAGTTCCCGCTGCAGGCCACCACCGGACGGGTGCTGCAGCACTACCAGTCGGGCGCGCAGACGCGGCGGATCGCCGAGCTGGTGAACGCGGTCCCCGAGATGTACGTCGAAGTGCACCCGGACACGGCCTCGCGGGCGGGACTCGCTTCCGGCGAGCCCGTGCACGTCGTGTCCAGGAGGGGACGGGTGACGGCTGTCGTGCGGTGCGTGCCGAGCATGCGCGCCGACGCGGTGTTCCTGCCGTTCCACTTCCCCGGTGACGGGCGGGCGAACCTGCTCACCAACCCCGCGCTCGATCCCACGAGCCGGATGCCCGAGTTCAAGGTCTGCGCGGTGCGATTGGAGCAGGTGTGCGACGAATCGTGATCGTTGGCTACGGCATGGCGGGCGCGCGGCTGGCGGACGAGCTGCGCCGCCGCGACCCGGACATCTCCATCACCGTCGTGGGTGCGGAACCGCACGCCGCGTACAACCGGGTGCTGCTCTCGACGGTGGTGGCGGGCTCGATGACACCGGAGTCGACGCGGCTGCACGACGAGAACTGGGCCGCCGACCACGACATCGACCTGCGGCTGGGCTGCACGGTCGAGAAGATCGACCGCGTGACGCGAACCGTCGAGATCACCCCCGGCGAGCCCGTCCCGTACGACGCCCTCGTCCTCGCCACCGGCAGCAACCCGTGGGTGCCGCCCGCGGAAGGTCTCACCGAGGACGGCAAGCTCGCCGCCGGCGTCGTCGCCTTCCGCACCCTCGACGACTGCGCCCAGATCGAGGCCACGGCCCGCAAGGGCATGCCCGTCGTCGTCCTCGGCGGCGGCCTGCTCGGCATCGAGGCCGCCAGGGGCCTGGCCGGGCGCGGCTGCCTGGTCACGGTCGTGCACCCCGTCGGCCACCTGATGGAACGCCAGCTCGACCCCGGTGCCGGCGGAGTCCTCGCCCGCACGCTCGGCAAGCTCGGCATCGAGTTCCGGCTCAACTCGCTGGCCGCCAAGTACCTCCCCGGCGACGGCCTGGTCCTCGACGACGGCACCCACGTCCCCGCCGAGCTCGTCGTGGTCTCCGCCGGTGTCCGCGCAGAGACGTCGCTGGCCGTCGAGGCGGGGCTGACGGTCGACCGCGGCATCGTCGTCGACGACGCGTTGCGCACCAGCGACCCGCGCGTCCACGCGATCGGCGACTGCGCGCAGCACCCCGGCACCGTGTCCGGCCTGGTGCAGCCCGCGTGGGACCAGGCTGCCGTGCTCGCCGACCGCCTGACCGGCGTGAACCCCGCCGCCCGCTACCGGGGGACCTCCGTCGTCACCCGGCTGAAGGCCCGTGACGTCGACCTCGCCGCGCTGGGCGACGTGCACACCGACATCGACTGCCCCGACTCCGAGGTCCTGTGCTTCCAGGAACCCTCACGCGGCCGCTACGCCAAGCTCGTGCTGCGCGACGACCGGGTGGCGGGTGCGATCGTGCTCGGCGCGCCGGACGCCGCCGCCACGATCACGCAGCTCTACGACCGCGGCATCCCCGCGCCGACCGACCGCCTCGCGCTGCTCCTGGGCCGTGCCCTGCCCGCGGAGGCCGCGTCACCGGCCGACCTGCCGTCCAGTGCGGTGATCTGCCGGTGCAACACCGTCTCCAAGGGACAGATCGTGTCGGCCTGGCGTGCGGGCGCCGAGTCGTTGCCGCAGCTCGCGGAGGCCACCAGGGCGACCACGGGCTGCGGTGGCTGCAAGGACGCGGTGTGCGGGCTGCTCGACTGGCTCGGGGCCTCACAGCCGCAGTCGGCGTGATGTGCGGTGGAGTTGCCGCCGCCGTCACGGGCCAGAACTGGTTGGTAATGACCCGTTCCTAGGTTGTTCGTCAGTCGCCGACCCCGCGGAGGAAGTTTCATGAGCTGGATCGACCACTGGGAGCCGGAGAAGCCCGAGTTCTGGGAGTCCACCGGCAAGCGGATCGCCCGCAAGAACCTGGCACTCAGCATCTTCGCCGAGAACCTCGGGTTCAGCGTGTGGGTGCTGATGAGCATCGTCGTGGTGAGCCTCGGCTCCGTGGGCTTCGACTTCAGCGTCGGCCAGCAGTTCTGGCTGCTGATCGTGCCGAACCTGGTCGGCTCCGTGCTGCGGGTGCCCTACACGTTCGCGGTGCCGAGGTTCGGTGGCCGGCTGTGGACGACGATCAGCGCCGGGCTGCTGCTGATCCCGTGCGCGATGCTGGCCTACGCGGTGTCGACGCCGGGCACGCCGTACTGGTTCTTCCTGCTCACGTCGGCCGCGATGGGCCTGGGCGGCGGCAACTTCTCGTCGTCGATGGCGAACATCTCGTTCTTCTACCCGGAGGGCAAGAAGGGCCTGGCGCTCGGCATGAACGCCGCCGGCGGCAACCTCGGCGTCGCGGTCACGCAGCTCATCGTGCCGTTCGCGATCACGATCGGCACGGGGGTCAACCTCGCCTACGCGGCGTTGATCTGGATGCCCTTCATCGTCCTGGCCACGGCCTTCGCGTGGTTCTTCATGGACAGCCTGACCCAGGCCAAGCCGGACGGGCAGTCGTACCGGCTCGCCCTGTCCAACAGGCACACGTGGGTGATGTCGTTCCTGTACATCGGCACGTTCGGGTCGTTCATCGGCTTTTCGTTCGCGTTCCCGTCGCTGATCAAGCTGAGCTTCGTCGACTACAAGGGCTGGGTGGCG
Source organism: Lentzea sp. (assembly GCA_030146905.1). The sequence continues at coordinate 5,390 of JASLAV010000053.1, forward strand.
CTCGCGTTCCTCGGCGCGCTGATCGGCTCGGTGGCCCGCCCGTTCGGCGGCTGGCTCGCCGACAGGGTCGGCGGGGCGAAGGTGACGCTCTGGACGTTCGTCGGGCTCGCGATCGGCACGGCCGGTGTGATGGTCAGCGTCGACACCCGGAACTTCGGGCTGTTCTTCGGCTCGTTCATCGCGCTGTTCGTGCTGGCGGGCGTGGGCAACGGCTCGACCTACCGGATGATCCCGGCGATCTTCCGCACGCAGTCGGCCGACGACAAGTCCGCCAAGCGCCAGGCAGCCGCGGTGGTCGGCATCGCGGGCGCGGTCGGCGCGGCCGGTGGTGTGCTGGTCAACCTGGTCTTCAAGTTCTCGCTGGAGGGTTCGAAGACGCTGACGCCGGCGCTGACCGCGATCCTCGTCTTCTACGCGCTCTGCCTGGGCACCACGTGGTGGTTCTACCTGCGCCGCAACGTGTTCGCGGCGCGTCCGTCGCTCGCCTACGCGGGCGTGTGACGCACACCGCTGTGAACTGCGGAGAGAGTTTCCTTTAACACTCGCGAAATATCGCGGACCTCGGGATGACACGGCGCCCGGTGAGCATACCTGGCGGAAGGAGGGATGCCCGATGGCTGAATCGACTTCTGGGACCCTGGTCGTGATCGGCAACGGCATGGTCGGCCACCGGCTCGTCGAGATCCTTCGCGACTCGTCCTGGCGGATCGTGGTGTTCGGAGAGGAATCACGTCCCGCCTACGACCGTGTCGCGCTTTCGTCCTATGTGGACACGTGGAACTCCGCCGACCTGGAGCTGCCGCCGCTGAGCGGCTGCGAGCTCCGCCTCGGCGAGAAGGTCGTCTCGGTCGACCGCGACCGCCGTGTCGTCGTCGGCGCGTCCGGCATCGAGGTCCAGTACGACGCGCTGGTGCTGGCCACGGGCTCGGTGCCGTTCGTGCCGCCGGTTCCCGGTCGTGACCTGCCCGGTTGCCACGTCTACCGGACGATCGACGACTTGGACGAGATCCGGGCCACCGTGGAGGCCGCGTCACGTCCCGGCCGGCGCTCCGGAATGGTGCTCGGCGGCGGCCTGCTCGGGCTGGAGGCCGCCAACGCGCTGCGCGGCATGGGGGTGTCCCCGCACGTCGTGGAGCTGGCGCCGCGGCTGATGCCGATCCAGGTCGACGAGGGCGGTGCCGGGCTGCTGAAGCGGCTCGTCGAGAAGCTCGACCTGACCGTGCACACCGGGACCTCCGCCTCCTCCATCGAACGCGACCGGGAGCGGTTGATCGCCAAGCTCGCGAACGGGCTGGAGCTCGACCTCGACGTCGTCGTGTTCAGCGCGGGCATCCGGCCGCGCACGGACCTGGACCTGGGGCTGGAGCTGGGCCCGCGCGGCGGTTACCTGGTCGACGCCGCCTGCCGGACCGCCGATCCCCGCGTGTTCGCGATCGGCGAGTGCGCCGCTGTCGAGGGCGTGGCGTACGGGCTGGTCGCGCCCGGTTACGCGATGGCGGAGGTCGTCGCGGACCAGATCTCCGGTGGCACGAAGGTGTTCCCCGGTGCCGAGCTGTCCACGAAGCTGAAGCTGCTCGGTGTGGACGTGGCGTCGTTCGGCGACGCGCACGCGGCCACCGAGGGTGCGCTGGAAGTCGTGGTGAACAACGCGGTCGCGGGCACCTACAGCAAGCTCGTGGTGTCGGACGACGCCCGCATCCTGCTCGGCGGCGTGCTGGTCGGTGATGCTTCGTCCTACCCGTCGCTGCGGCCGTTGGTGGGCAAGGAGGTCCCCGCGGCGTTGTTGCAGCCCGGTGGGGCCGTGGACGTCGAGATGCCCGCGGACGCGCAGGTCTGCTCCTGCCACGCGGTCACCAAGCAGACGATCACCGACGCGATCGGGTCCGGTGTCGCGTGCGACGTGGCCGAGCTGAAGGCGTGCACCAAGGCCGGCACCGGCTGCGGCTCGTGCGTGCCGATGCTGAAGAAGCTGCTCACCGAGTGCGGTGTCGAGCAGTCCAAGGCGTTGTGCGAGCACTTCAAGCACTCGCGCGCCGAGCTGTTCGAGATCGTCAGGGCGACGCGCGTCACGACGTTCTCGTCGCTCATCGAGAAGCACGGCACCGGACGCGGCTGCGACATCTGCAAGCCGGCGGTGGCCTCGATCCTGGCGTCGCTGGGCAACGGGCACATCCTGGGTGAGACGCAGGTGTCGTTGCAGGACACCAACGACAGGTTCCTGGCGAACCTGCAGCGCAACGGCACCTACTCGGTCGTGCCGCGCATCCCCGGCGGCGAGATCACGCCGGAGAAGCTGATCGTCATCGGTGAGGTGGCCCGCGACTACGGGCTGTACACGAAGATCACCGGTGGTCAGCGCATCGACATGTTCGGCGCCACCGTCGACCAGCTGCCCGAGATCTGGCGCCGGTTGGTGGACGCGGGCTTCGAGTCGGGGCACGCGTACGGCAAGTCGTTGCGCACGGTGAAGTCCTGCGTGGGCACGACCTGGTGCCGTTACGGCGTGCAGGACTCCGTCGGTCTCGCGATCGAGCTGGAGCTGCGCTACCGGGGCCTGCGGTCGCCGCACAAGCTCAAGTCGGCCGTCTCCGGCTGCGCCCGCGAGTGCGCGGAGGCGCGCGGCAAGGACTTCGGCGTGATCGCCACCGAGAACGGCTGGAACCTCTACGTGGGCGGCAACGGCGGCTTCACGCCGCGGCACGCCGACCTGCTCGTGTCCGATGTGGACACCGAAACGCTGATCCGCGTCATCGACCGGTTCCTGATGTTCTACATCCGCACGGCGGACCGGCTGCAGCGCACGTCGGTGTGGCTGGAAGGGCTCGACGGCGGGCTCGACCACCTGCGCGAGGTCGTGGTCGACGACAAGCTCGGCATCTGCGACGAGCTGGAAGCCGCGATGACGACGCACGTGTCGGACTACGCCGACGAGTGGCGCGGCGTGCTGGAGGACCCGGAGAAGCTGGCGCGGTTCACGTCGTTCGTCAACGCGCCGGACGTGCCGGACCCCTCGATCTCGTTCCGCGCTGAGCGTGGCCAGCGCGTCCCCGTCCAGCTCGGCATTCCGGAGGTCGTCAGGTGACCGTCGTCTGTGACTTCGAGGTGTTGCGCCCCGAGCAGGGAGTGGCCGCTCTCCTGCCGGACGGCTCGCAGGTGGCGGTGTTCCTGACCGCCGACGGGTCGTTGCACGCGTTGGACAACATCGACCCGTTCAGCGGCGCCGCGGTGCTGTCGCGGGGCATCGTGGGCGACCGCGGCGGCGTTCCCGTCGTGGTGTCACCCGTCTACAAGCAGGCGTTCGAGCTGGCGACCGGCAAGTGCCTGGACGAGCCGTCGGTGTCCGTCGCGGTGCACCAGGTCCGCGTGCGTGACGGCGTCGTGGAGCTGACATGACGGGACCGCTGGCGGGCTTCACCATCGGGGTCACCGCGGCCCGTCGTGCCGACGAGCTCATCGCCATGCTGGAGCGCAAGGGCGCTTCTGTGCTGCACGGCCCGGCGATCCGGATCTTGCCGCTGCCCGACGACGCCGAGCTGCACGAGGCGACGTCGGCGCTGGTGGCCGCCCCGGTGGACGTCGTCGTCGCCACCACCGCGATCGGGTTCCGCGGGTGGTTCGAAGCCGCCGAGGGGTGGGGGCTGGCCAGCCGCCTGCACCGGGCCCTGTCGTCGGCCGTGGTGCTGCCCCGCGGCCCGAAGGCGAAGGGCGCGGTGCGGGCGGCCGGGCTGGTCGAGGCCTGGTCACCGGAGTCGGAGTCGAACGCGGAACTGCTGCAGTACCTGCTGCGGATGGGCGTGGCCGGCAAGAGGGTCGCCGTGCAGCTGCACGGGGAACCGTTGCCGGACTTCGTGAACACGCTCGCGGCAGCGGGTGCGGAGGTCGTCGAGATCCCCGTCTACCGGTGGGAGCCGCCGGCCGACATCCGTCCGCTGGACCAGCTGATCGACTCGGTGCTGGCGGGGCAGGTGGACGCGCTCACCTTCACGAGCGCACCCGCCGCGTCCTCGGTGCTGCGGACGGCAGGGGAACGGCACGGCGCACTGGTGGAAGCGTTGCGCCGCAACGTTCTCGTGGTCGGCGTCGGCGCGATCACCGCGGGACCGCTGGTGGCCGCCGGGATTCCCGTCGTGCAGCCCATCCGGTCGCGGATCGGGTCGATGGTGCGGGAGCTGGCGGTCGAGCTTCCTTCCCGCGCCACGCGGTTGCGGATCGCCTCCAGGGAGATGGAGATGCGGGCGCAAGCCGTGGTGATCGACGGCGAGCTCCGTCCCGTCGCCCCGGCGCCGATGGCTGTGCTGCGGACCCTCGTGGCCGCTCGTGGCCGGGTCGTCTCCCGGCAGGACCTGTTGGCCGCCTTGCCTTCCGGTGGTGAGGAGCACGCCGTGGAGACGGCCATCGGACGGTTGCGGACCGCTCTGGGGTCCCCGCAGATGGTGTGCACGGTCGTGAAGCGTGGTTACCGGCTAGCTATGGAGCCTGCGTGAAACTTGTGTTGGCGTTCCACGGCACTCGTGATCCTCGTGGCGTTGCGGTTTGCGAGGAGATCGCCGATCTGGTGCGGCCGCGGGTGGATGTTCCTGTTGCCGTCGCTTATGCCGACGTCCGGCAGCCGGACGTCCGGTCTGTTGTGGACGGACCGTGTGTTGT
>JASLAV010000113.1 GCA_030146905.1 Lentzea sp.
GGTCGTCGTCGCGGGCGGCGAGCAGTGCAACTGGGAAGAGCTGCGCACCACGGTCAAGGACGCGCTCGACGCCGGTGCGGCGGGGGCGTGCGTCGGTCGCAACGTGTTCCAGCACGACGACGTCAAGCAGGCGCTGACCGAGCTGCGGGCCACCGTGCACGGCAGCGCCACCACGAACTTCGCAGGCGCAACCGAAAGGCGTTCCGCATGAGTGAGAAGACCGAGCTGAACGCCGTCTGGTGCGACCTCACCCATCTCGGCGACGATGTCGGCGACGTGCTGCTGAAGGCGTTGCAGACGCCCGCTTCCGGTGTCCTGCTGACCCCGCGGCAGCTGCCGTCGGAGTCGCTGCCCGACCGGGTCCGCACCGCCGTGCTGGTGCGCGACGCGGCCGAGCTGGCCGGCGTCGACACCACCCGGCCGGTCACGTTCGTCGCGACCGACCACACCGTGCTGCGGCAGCTGCCCGCCACGGCCCTGCGCGGCCTGTGGATCGACGTGGCCGACGCCGGCGGGATGAACGCGGCGGTGACGGCGCTCGACGAGGTCGACCTGCTGATCATCAGCTTCCGCGACCAGACCAACATCCCGCTCGAGCTCGTGCTCGCCGAGGCGCAGTCACGGGTCACCACGGTGATCAAGCAGGTCGGCGGCATCGAGGACGCCGTCGTGACCAAGGGCGTCCTGCAGCACGGTCCGGACGCGGTGCTGCTGCGCACCGAGACCGCGGCCGACCTCGCCGCCGTGGCGAAGGCGTTCGAGGAGAACCAGACCGAGCAGGTGGACCTCGTGCCCGCCGAGGTCGTCGAGGCCAGGTCGATCGGGATGGGCATGCGCGGCTGCGTGGACACCGCCGCGCTGTTCGCCGAGGACGAGGGGATGCTCGTCGGGTCGACCTCCTCCGGCGGTCTGCTGGTGTGCGCCGAGGTGCACTACCTGCCGTACATGAACCTGCGGCCGTTCCGCGTGAACGCGGGCGCCGTGCACTCGTACGTGTGGACGCCCGCCAACCGGACCGCCTACATCACCGACCTGTCCGCGGGCGAGCCGGTGCTGGCGGTGTCCACGTCCGGCCGGGCGCGGCCGCTGGTGGTGGGCCGGATCAAGACGGAGATGCGGCCGTTGCGGCTCATCTCCTGCCGGGTCGAGGACCGGCTGATCAACACGATCGTGCAGGACGACTGGCACGTGCGGCTGTTCGGCGCCGACGGGTCGGTGCGCAACAGCACGTCCATCGTGCCTGGCGACCAGATGCTCGCGGTGGCCGCCAAGCCGGGCAGGCACGTCGGCATCGCCGTGGACGAATCCATCGTGGAGGTGTGAGCAATGGCGGACAAGGAAGTGCTGGACCGGGTGATCGAGCTCATCGCGCAGCGCGGTGACCGCAACGTCAGCGCGCAGGACGACATCGCGGGACTCGGGCTCGACTCGATCGACGTGGTGTACATCCTGTCGTCGTTCGAGCGGTCGCACGAGGCCGAGTTCGAGGACGCGGACTTCGACCAGACCGGCTACGGCACGGTGAGCGACCTCGCGGAGACCATCCGCACCAGGATCGAGGGCTGACGGCGGTGCGCACCACCCCGTTCTTCGACCCCGAGGCCTCGCTGGGCTGGCGCAACGGCCCGCTGGACGGGCTGAGCTGCCTGCTGCGCTGCGTCGAGGCGACGCTCCGCTCCGAGGGGTTCTCCAACCACGAGATCGCCTGTGCGCTCGCCCGGCCGGTCGACCTGGCAGGCGGGCGGCGCGAGCCGGACTTCCGGCACGGTGAGCTGCGGTGGCGCAACGCCGTCGACGGCGCCGAGCACTGGGGCGAGCTGCGCGCGGTCGTCGAGTCCGGCAGGCCGGTCACGCTGATGCCCGACCGGTTCTACTGGCCGGGCGACGAGTTCGAGGGCAAGGAGCACTTCCTCGACCACATGGTGCTCGTGTTCTCGTTCGACGGCACGACGATGCGCGCACTGGACACCGACGCGCCCGCACAGGAGCGGTACACCAGGACGATCCCGATCACGGACTCGGTGGTCCACAGCGCCTGCCGCTGGACCACCGTCCACTTCGACCGTCCACAGGAGACGCTCGAGTCGCTGCGGACGACGTTGCTGGAGCCGATGGCACGGTGGCTGGCAGAAGATTTGGCCGGCCTGCACGGGATCTCCCGCCGCTGGGAGGAGACCGGCCTGACCGGACCTGTCGCCAGGGCGCTGCACGTGCTCGTCCTCGGCGAGCTGCAGCCCAACCTGTTCACGACGGCGACGGCGGTGGGCGAGTTCTTCCCCGCGGTGGCGGTGAGCGCGTTCAGGGCGGCGGAGAAGGCGCAGGCGCTGGGCAAGCTGCTGATCGGCGCCCACCGGTTCGGCGGTGACCGGCCGCTCGACGTCGGCGTGTACCAACCGGTGTTCCGCTCGTTCGGACCACTGGTCAGCGCGCTGACCGAGCTCACGGACGTGCTCCACCGCGAGCTGGGCCTGGTCCGCCCGGCGGCGCGGGAGCGGTCGGACGTGCTGTGGCAGCGGATCAACGGGCTGCGCGACTGGTGCTACGCCGATGCGGTCGCCGCACCGCGTTTCCCACAGAAGGCAGAGGAGCGAGGATGAGCGAGCAGGTGCCGGCGCTGGCGCTGGCGGAGTCCCGACGACTGCTCGACCGCGCCGTGCGGGTCGACGCCACGCTGGCCAACGAGGGGTACGTGCTGCCACGTGACCGCATGGTCGACGGCGAGTACCCGATGTTCGGCGAACGGGGCTCCGGCGCGCACATCTGGGACGTCGACGGGAACCGCTACCTGGACCTCGTGCTGGCGTACGGGACCGTGATCCTCGGGCACGCGGACCCCGTGGTGTCCGAGGCCGTGATCCGGGAGATCCGCGACGGCTTCTCCATCACCGTGCGCAAGCGCGTCCAGGTGGAGCTCGCCGAGCTGCTGACCACCGTGATCCCGGGTGCCGAACAGGTCTTCCTGCTCAAGAGCGGCTCCGACGCGACGAGCGGCGCCGTCCGCGTTGCGCGGGCGTACACGGGCAGGGAACGGGTCATCCGCTGGGGCTACAACGGCTGGCACGACTGGTGCGCCACCCGTCCGGCCGGTGTCCCCGCACGCGCCCAGGACGTGGTGAGCTCCTTCCGGTTCAACGACATCTCCAGCCTGGAGAAGGCCTTCCTCGACCACCCCGGCGAGATCGCCTGCCTGCTGATGATGCCGTTCGAGGAGGTCCCGCCGGAGCCGGGCTTCCTCGCGGAGGCCGCGGAACTGGCACGGCGGCACGGCGCGCTGTTCGTGCTCGACGAGATGCGGTCCGGCTTCCGCGTCGCACTGGGCGGGGCGCAGGAGCGGTACGGGGTCGTGCCGGACCTGGCCACGTTCGGCAAGGCGATGGCCAACGGCTACCCCATCTCCGCGCTGACCGGCTCGGCCGAGGTGATGAAGACCGTCGGCGACGTGCACATCAGCTCGACCTACCACGTGAACGGCGCCGAGATGGCGGCCGCGCTGACCACCATCCGGCAGCTGCGCGACACGGACGCGCTGGTGAACGTGGAGAAGCTCGGCGCACGCCTGCAGGAGGGCATGGCCGCGCAGATCGCCGAGTCCGGAGTGGACGCCCACGTGCTCGGGGTACCGCAGATGCCGTTCACGCGGTTCCGGTACGAGGACGAGGAACTGCGGTCGAGGGTCTCGGACGCCTTCTACACCGCGGTGATCCGTCGTGGCGTCCTGCTGCACCCCAACCACCACTGGTACATCAGCGCCGCCATGAGCCAGGAGGACGTCGACGACCTGCTGGCCGCGACGGCGGCGGGCTTCCAGGCGGCGGAGGCCGCCGCGCGGCGTGGCTAGGCCGGCCGAGCTGATCAGGTCGCTGCTGGCGGAGAAGCTCGGCGGCGACGACGTGCTGAGGCTGGGGGAGGATGAACCGCTGGCCGTCCTGGGCGTCGACTCGGTGACCCTGATCTCGCTGGCGGCCGAGCTCCAGCAGCGCAACGGGGTCGGGATCGACGACGAGGTCGTGCTGGACCCGGAGGTGTCGATCGCGTCGCTCGCGGCCGCGGCCGGCACCAGAGCCGTGCACGTCGCCGGCGCCGGAGTCGTCGCTCCCACCGGTGCCGGAGTGCGGGCGTTGTGGGACGGCCTGCTCACGGGCCGGGCGAACCGCATCGACATGCCGTACCGGACGCGGCGCCCGCACAGGGCCGGTGTGCTGCCCGGTGCGACCGCGGACGAGGTGACCGGTCCCGACCGGTTGATCGGGCTGGTGGTCGTCGCGGCCGAGGAGGCGCTCGCGGAGGCCGGCGAGGTGGACCGGTCGCACGTCCACCTCGTGGTCGGGACGACCGACACCGGCGGCAACGCACTGGGGCACGCGCTGACGACGGGGAAGCCGGTGCCCGGTTCGCTCGCGGGCACGCTCGCGGCCAGGGCGGCGGCCGAACTGGGGCTGGGCGGTGGTGCGACGACGGTGGGCAGCGCGTCCGCGTCGGGTGCCGTCGCCCTCGGCCACGCCCGGGACCTGCTGGCGAGCGGCGACGCGGCCGAGGTGCTCGTGGTCGGGGCCGACACCGTGTCCGAGACGGCTTTCCAGGGACTGGCGGCACTGCGGACGTTGTTCCCGGACGGGTGCCGCCCGTTCAGCAGCGAGCGCGGCGGGATCGCGTTGTCCGAAGGCGCCGCCGCGTTGTTGCTGCGGCGGGGCCGTGGTGCCGGATCGCTGGCGGGGTACGGCGCGAGCAGCCTCACCACGCACCCGGCGGCCCCCGAACCGGCCGGCATCGAGCTCGCGATCAGGCGCGCCCTGGACGACGCCGGGATCGAGCCGCGGGACGTGGCGTTCGTCAACACCCACGGGCCCGGCACCAAACTCGGTGACATCGCGGAGATGGCGGCGTTGCGGGCGGTCTTCGGCGCGGACCTGCCGGTGCTCACCAGCTCGAAGGGCGTGCTGTGGCACCTGCAGGGCGGAGCCGGCGTCGTGGAGTCGCTCGCGTGCCTGCTGTCGCTGCGGCACCAGACGATCACGCCGACCACGGGCGGCGCGCCGCTCGACCCGGAGTGGTCCGACGTGGACATACCACTCGTGGCGCGGCCGCTGGACGACGCGCGGTGGGCGCTTTCGATCTCGTGCGGACTCGGCGGTGTGAACACCGCGCTGGTGTGGGGGAGGTGAACGCCGTGGCCAGGCTGACAGCTGTCGCGACGGCCGTCCACGACTGGTCGGGGCACGGCGCGAACGCCCGGCTCGGCAGAGAGGGGTGGGAGAGGGCGCCGGACTTCACCAGGGACGTGGTCAGCCAGTTCGTGCGGACCGTGGGCACCGCGGTCGAAGGGATCGGCGGCCTGGTGGACGTCGAGGTGGTCACGGCCACCTGCTACGGCACGGCGCACGTCGCGGAACTGATGCACGACCAGCTGCACACCGGCGGGCCGCGGTGGCTGGCTCCGGAGTCGATCGTGAGCTACTCGCCCCACGCCGTCACGTCGGCGGCGGCGCTGGCACACGGCATCGGTGGCGCGGGCTGCACGCTCGTCGGCACCGATGCCGGGACCTCGGCGCTGGCCCACGCGCTGCGCAGGGTGGCGGTGGGGACGGAGAAGGTCGTCGTCGCCGGGTACGAGGCGTTGACGGCGCACGCGGTCGAGGCGTTGGCGGAGCTGGGTGTGACCGCTGACGCCGGGACCCGTGAGGCGGTCGCGCTCGTTGTGACCGGTGACGGTCCCGGCCGGCCGCTGACCCTGCGGAGGGGCTGCCGGGGCGTCGCCGCGGTGCGGGAGCACTTCGGAGACGTGCCCTCGTACGTCGTCGGAGACGTGCCCGGGGTGGCCGACCACTTCTCCGACGTGGTGGCCGTCCCAGGGGCGAGCCCGGTGACGGCGTCGTTGCTCGCGCTCGCGCGGGCGTGGGGCGACGACGGCGCCCGGCTCGTGATGGCACCCGGAACGGGAGGCGTCGACGCCGTGTTGCTGTCATGAGCTTCCCCGCGGGGAAACCGGACTCACCCGCCGTGATCCGGCGCGGGACCACCACCACCTACGGCGAGCTGGACCACCGGGCGGAGGACCTGCTGGTCTCGTGGCTGGCCGCGGGAAGCCCCGGCAGGCTGGCGCTCGTCGCCGAGGACGCCGTCCTCACCGCGGCGGCGGTCGTGGCGGCACAGCGCGCGAACGTGTCGTTGCTGCTGCTCGACTCCGCGGCCGGCGCCGCCGAGAACGACGCG
>JASLAV010000161.1 GCA_030146905.1 Lentzea sp.
GGGAACGCCGATGCCGAGGCGCGTGACCTTCACGCCGCACTCCGCGGCCTGCCATGCCAGCGGTCGTGCGGGCACCTGCCTCACGACCCCGTCGCACCGCGCGACCTGCCGCGCACACGGTCCGCCAGCGGTCCGCCGCACTCGCCGCGTCACACGGGCCCGCGGACCACGCGCCCGCCAGCTAGCCCGCCGAACCACACGCCTGCCGCGTCACACGGCCCGCCGGACCACACGCCTGCCGCGTCACACGGCCCGCCGAACTACACGCCCGCCGGCCACCCCCGCCGCGCTGCACTTACGACCCCGCGTCACACGGCCCGCCTGACCACACGCCCGCCGGCCACCCCCCGCCGCGCTGCACTTACGACCCCGCGTCACACGACCTGCCTGACCACACGCCCGCCGACCTACACGCCCCGTGGTCCGTCCCCCGCATTCGCCACGCCACACTCGCGCCCCGCCGAGCCGCGTGTCCCGCCGAGCCCGCACATCCCGCCGAGCCGGAAGCCCTGCCGACCGCCCAGACCGCGCGCTCACCACACCGAGCACCCCCACCGCGCGTGAGCGGCAGCTACCTCCCGAGCGCTACGGCCTGTCGCCGGTGTACACACCCAGAGCCCGGAACCGCAGCCCTGGCTCCTTGTACTCCTCCATCGCGTGCGCGATCCACCCCACGATCCGCGCGATCGCGAAGATGGCCTCCCCAGCGTCCGGCGCCATCTTGAACATCAGCCCGAACTGGGCGAGCGCCAGGTCGATGTTCGGGAACGTCTGCGTCTGGGTGGCGATCACCTTGTCCGCCACCAGGTCGCCATGGCTGCGCAGCAGCGCCAGAAGGTGGTCGGCGCGGGGGTCGCGCGACCGGTAGACGCGGTGCCCGAAGCCCGGGATGGGCACGCCTGACCGCAGGTGCTCGGCGACGGCGCCCATCGGGTCGGACTCGGCCTGCGCGAGGAAGCGGTGCGCGATCGTCGCGGCGGTGCCGTGCTTCTGGCCCTCCATGGCGCCGAGGCCGGCGGACACGACGGCGTACGGGTGGGCGTGGGCGGAGGCCGCCACGCGGGCGGCCATCGTCGAGATCGCCAGGTCGTGGTCGGCCAGCAGGATCAGGGCGGCGTTCAGCAGGTCGATCTGCGGAGGTTCCGGCGAGAGGCGGGCCCACAGGCGGTCGGCTATGTCGGTGCCGTGCGGCCTTCCCCGCATCGGCAGCGACTCGACCACGTCGGCGATCATCGTCTTGGCCGTGGTGATGCTGCGGTCGAGGTCGAACCTCAGCGGGTCGCCGGCTCCGGCGAGGGCGACGGCCACTCGGACGCGGTCGGTCAGGGTGGCGCTCTCGGGCAGGGCCATCCAGATCTCCTGGCCCTCGGGGAACTGCAGACCGGTCGAGTCGATCCCGGTCCACAGCCAGTGGGCCACGTCCTCGAAGCGCTTGGTGCTCGAGAGCTCCGGGACCGAGCGGCCGCGGTAGTGGAGGCGGTCGTTCTCCAGCAGGGAGATGCGGGTGCGGATGCGATCGGTCACAGCGCCCACTGCTCCGCGCGCACCAGTGCGTTGCGCCAGCGCTTCCACCTCGCCGACGGCGAACATGCTGTGGCGGTTGACCTTCGTGCTGGTCAGGAGACCGCGGCTGACGTACGCGTACACCGTCGCCGGCTTCACGCCCAGGCGGCGAGCAGCTTGATTCGTCGTCAACATTGATTCCATCAACGTTGACTGTACAAGACATGTTGACGGAGCCTGTTGTCCATGTTGATTGATGCACCCAAAGGGCTTAAAGACGTCGTCGTCACCACGACCGTAATCGGAGATGTGAACGGAGCGGAGGGCTACTACCACTACCGCGAGCACGACGCCATCGGACTCGCCAGGACGCGGTCGTTCGAGGACGTCTGGTTCCTCTTCGCCGAGGGACGCCTGCCCGATCCCGGCGAGGCCGCGCGGTTCGCGGAGGAGACCGCCGAACTGCGCGAGCTGCCGGCGGCGATCAGCGAGGTGCTGCCCGCTGTCGCGCGGTCGGGGTGCACGGCACTGGCCGGGCTGCGGACCGCGTTGTCGATGCTGCCGTCGCAGCCGATGTGGGACGCGCCGATGAGCACCAGGAAGGCGGACGCGCTCCGGGTCAGCGCGATGACGCCGACGATCCTGGCGGCACTGCACCGGCTCAAGCTCGGACTTGATCCAGTCAACCCCAGGGTTGATTTGTCAACGTCGGCGAACTGGTTGTACATGTTGACGGGACGGGAGCCATCGCCCTGGGCGAGCCGTGCCGTCGAGCAGTACCTGATCGCCACGATCGACCACGGGTTCAACGCGTCGACGTTCACCGCGCGCGTGGTCGCGAGCGCCGGAGCGGACGTCGTGTCGGCGGTGACGGCGGCCATCGGGACGTTCTCCGGGCCGTTGCACGGCGGCGCGCCGGACAGGGCGCTGGAGGCGCTCGACCTGATCGGGTCGCCGGACAACATCGACGCCTGGGTCAGGGGCCGCATCGAGCAGGGCGACCGGATCATGGGCTTCGGCCACGCCGTCTACAAGACCGAGGACCCGCGGGCGCGCCTGCTCCGGGAGATCGCGCTGGTGCAGCCGACGCCGCTCACGGAGTTCGCGGTCACCGTGGAGCGGAGGGTCACGGAGCTGCTGGCCGAGCTCAAGCCCGGCCGGCAGCTGTACGCGAACGTGGAGTTCTACGCCGGCGTGGTGATGGAGCAGTGCGGAATCCCGCGCGAGATGTTCACGCCGACGTTCGCGTGCAGCAGGGTGATCGGGTGGTGTGCCAACGCGCTCGAGCAGTCAGAGGACACGAAGATCATCCGCCCGGTCGCCCGCTACACGGGACCGGAACCGCACGTCCTCAGGTGAGGTAGCGCAGCTCGTCGTGAACGCGAACGCGGTCGCGGTCGTTGACGTCGGACGAGCCCGCCAGGCCGGCGGAGCGGTCGCGGTGGCGGTCGAGCCAGACGGAGATGACTGCCACTACCAGGAGGATCGCTGCAAGAGTCATGTCTTGAAGTTTGCGGTCAGCAATATCCCGCCAACAGTGGCAGATCTGACGGCGCGCGCTAATATCCTGCCATGCTGAATTCGGTGGCGGTTCCGCTCATCGACGGCGTCGCGCCGTTCGAGTTCGGCCTGCTCTGCGAGGTGTTCGGCGTCGACCGGACGGAGGAGGGCGTGCCGCTGGTCGACTTCCGGGTGTGCGGCGAGATGCCGAACGAGCCGGTGCCGACGAGCATCCGCGGTGTCTCCATCACGCCGGAACACGGGTTCGACGCGCTGCTGACCGCCGACCTGGTCGCGCTGCCGGCCGCACGCATCCGCGACCACTACCCGGAGAAGCTGGTCAAGGCGTTGCAGGAGACCGGCGCGACGCTGCTGAGCGTGTGCAGCGGCGCGTTCATCCTCGGCACGGCCGGACTGCTCGACGACCGGCGCTGCACCACGCACTGGCGCGAGGCCCGGCAGTTCAGGGAACGCTTCCCGAAGGCCAGGCTCGACCCCGACGTGCTGTTCGTCGACGACGGCGACATCATCA
>JASLAV010000162.1 GCA_030146905.1 Lentzea sp.
TGGCGTCGACGAGCACCAGGACGCCGCCGCCGTGCTCGCGCAGCGCCGAGACGAGCGGCACGCTCATCGAGCCCGCACCGCAGCCGACGTCCATGACGACCGGCGAGTCGGGCAGGGGTGCGACGAGCCTGCGGGCGACCGCGGTGAGGGCCTCCGCCTGCAGCGAGCCGTAGCGCCTCATCGCGTGAAGCCGGGCTGACCAGTCGATTCCGTCGTGAGTGTGGTGCGGCACAAGGGGGACGGTACGGAGGAACGGCCGAGGCCGCCATCCACCTTCTCGTGGACGACGGCCTCAGCTCGAGACTGTCAGAGGTCGAAGCGAGCCGCTCTGCGTCCCGCCCATCGCGACAACCTGCGCCAACGTTGCGCTGACGCGAGGCGGTTCGCCAGGCGTTGCTCCTCAGCGAACCTCTGGGCTTCTTGTATTCGTATTCGTACGAGTTCTTCATTCAGAGACATGGGAGTCAGGCCCTCGTTCAGGTAGGCGGGGATCGTGCTGTTGCTGTTGTTCAGATGCACGGTGTTCACGCTGCCGCCTCCGTCTTGCTGGCAGTGACAACGGTCGCGTCCTTGCGCGGACGGCCACGGGGCCGCTTGCGCGCGATCACGACACCGCGCTCGAAGATCTCTCCACCCCAGACACCCCACGGCTCGTGACGAGCGAGCGCGCCGGCGAGGCACTCCGCCAGCACCGGGCAGGTCCCGCAGAAGGACTTGGCCTTCTCGAGGTCGGCCGGCGCGTCAGCGAACCAGAGGTCGGGGTTGTGGGTGCGGCAGGGGATGTCGAGTCCCTCCGCCATGTCCGGAAGTGTCTCGCCGGTGAGCGGGACAGTTGCCGTCAACATCAGGGTTTTCTCCTTGTGTGGGGTACAGCAAAAACACGAAGGCCGCGGACTCTGTGCGAGTCCGCGGCCTTCGTGAGCCTGGTGGTCCTTCGACCCTCTTATGGGGTCGGCAGGTGCCTTCTCACTTGATGCGCGGACAGCGCATTCGTGTAGTTGTCAACGTCATCGACTGCGGGCAGCACGATCGGCTGCTCGATGAGCAGTCCGGTGCCGCGCTCACGGCCCAGCAGCGCCACTGGCTTGTGGGCAGAGTCCTGCCACATGGCCTGAGCGGTTGCGGGCGCGCAGATGCTCTCGGTCAACGGGAGGCCGAGCGCGCGAGAGATGTTGAAGGTCCTCACAGCGGCCACCTCCTCCAAGAGAGCTCTGCAGTAGAGAGCTGGTAGTAGTTCTTCTTCCCCAGACGGGTCCTCCGGACCCGGCATGAGCAGGTTATGACCCCGTCCCGCGGGCTCGCAACCTATTTAACGAAACTTGTCCTGATCAGGTGGCGGAGTACCCGACACCGGCCCGGACCAGGCCCAACACGTCGTCGCCGAACTTGTCGAGCTTCGAGGCGCCGATCCCGGAGATCGCCACGAGACCTGCCGTGTCCGTGGGCCGCTGCTCGGCGATCGCCACGAGCGTGGCATCGGTGAAGACCACGTACGCGGGCACCTTCAGCTCCCGCGCCCGCACC
Organism: Lentzea sp.; assembly: GCA_030146905.1. The sequence goes on from JASLAV010000162.1 coordinate 1,525, forward strand.
GAACGCCAGCGGCGCAACGACTCGAGCAGTTCCTCGTCCACATCGGACGGACAGGACCTGCACCGGCCGAGCTTGACGGCCTGCGCTTCGACCAGGGTCGCCGCGCACACCCGGCAGGCCGGTTTTTCCTTCTTCATCAGTGGAGGCCGCTGCGCGCCACCAGATACCCGCGCGGCCGGGTGGTTCTCCGGCACGAGGTTGTAGAGGAAACGCGAACGGCGGCGGTACTTGCGTCCACCGGCCGCGCGCGACAACGCCCACGACAGCCAGAGGTGCTCACGCGCACGCGTCACGCCTACGTACAGGAGGCGGCGTTCTTCCTCGATCTTCGCCTCGTCGCCGTCGGCGTACTGGATCGGCATCGTGCCCTCGACCAGTCCGACGAGGAACACGGCGTCCCATTCGAGGCCCTTCGACGCGTGCAGCGACGCCAGCGTCACGCCTTCCACAGTCGGCGGGTGCTGCGCCTCGGCGCGCACGTCCAGCTCGACGCAGAACCGGGGCAGGTCGGCCTCGGGGGTGGAGACGGCGAACTCCTCGGCGAGCTCGACCAGCGCGAGCAACGACTCCCAGCGCTCCCGCGCGGAGCCACCGGTCGGCGGTTCGTCGGTCAGGCCGACGCGGCCGAGCACCGAACGGACCACCTCGGGCAGGCTCCCCTCGACCTCGCCCGCCATGCGCAACGCGATCATCGCCTGGCGCACCTCGGCGCGCTCGAAGAACCGTTCGCCGCCGCGCACCAGGTACGGGATGCCGAGCCCTGCGAGCGCCTGCTCGTAGACCTCCGACTGCGCGTTCACCCGGTAGAGGATCGCGATCTCGGAGGCCGCGACGCCCTCGTCGAGCAGGGCCTTGACGCGGAGCGCGACCGCGTCCGCCTCCGCCGGCTCGTCGTCGAACTCGTGGAACCGCGGCGGCGGTCCCTCCGGCCGCTGCCCGACGAGGTTGAGCCGCGAGCCGGCCGGACGGCCGCGCGCCCACTTGATGACGTCGTTGGCCAGCGCCACCACCTGGGGCGTCGACCGGTAGTCGCGCTCCAGCCGCACGACGACGGCCTCGGGGAACCGGCGCCCGAAGTTGAGCAGCGGCTGCGGCGAGGCGCCCGCGAACGAGTAGATGGTCTGGTTCGCGTCGCCGACCACCGTCAGGTCGTCGCGGTCACCGAGCCACGAGTCGAGCACGCGCTGCTGCAGCGGCGTCACGTCCTGGTACTCGTCGACCACGAAGCAGCGGTAGCGGTCGCGGAACTCCTGCGCGACCTCCGCGTTGTCCTCCAGCGCGCCCGCCGTGTAGAGCAGGAGGTCGTCGAAGTCGAGCAGCTGCGCCTCGTTCTTGAGCTGCTCGTAGGTCGTGTAGAGCTTCGTGATCTGCTCGGCGGGCGCCGGGATGTCCCGCGCGGCCCGGGCGGCGGCGGCCGGGTAGTCCTCCGGGGCCAGCAGCGACGCCTTCGCCCACTCGATCTCGCTGGTGAGGTCGCGCAGCGCGTCCGGCTCGGTCGGCAGCCCCAGCCGGGACGCGGCGCGGGCGACGACGCGGATCTTCTGGTCGACCAGCTCCCAGCGCGGACCGCCGATGACACGGGGCCAGAAGTAGCGCAGCTGGCGTGACGCGGCGGCGTGGAACGTCACGGCCTGTGCGCCGTGCACGTCCAGGGAACGCAGGCGGGTGCGCATCTCCCCCGCGGCGCGTTTGGTGAACGTGACGGCGAGGACCTGCGACGGAGCGATGTGGCCGCGTTGGCACAGGTAGGCGATGCGGTGCGTGATGGTGCGCGTTTTGCCGGTACCGGCTCCCGCGAGCACGCACACCGGGCCGCGCGGAGCCTCGACCGCTGCGCGCTGTTCCGGATCAAGTCCCTCCAGCAACGCCTCCATGCCCGGCAGTCTCGCAGACGGCCGATGCGAGTCTGATACCACCGCGCCGTATCCTGTCCACATGGCTGGTAAGCAGGACAAGGCGGCTGCGAAGGAAGCGGCGAAGGTTCGCCGCGCGGCATCGCGTGAACGGCGCAAGCAGATCTTCGAGGCGTTCAAGATGCAACGCCGCGAGGACAAGGCGCTGATCCCGATGATGCTGGGCGCTGTGCTCGGCGTCACCGCGATCGCCGTGGTCCTCGGCCTGGTCTTCGACGCGGTCTGGATGTTCGTGCCGCTGGGCGTCGCGCTCGGCGCGCTGCTGGCCGTGATCATCTTCGGCCGCCGCGTGCAGAGCAACGTCTTCCGCAAGGCCGACGGCCAGCCCGGCGCCGGCGCGTGGGCGCTCGAGAACCTGCGCGGCCGCTGGCGCGTCACCCCCGCCGTCGCGGGCACGACCCAGCTCGACGCCGTGCACCGCGTGCTCGGCCGTCCCGGCGTGGTCCTGGTCGCCGAGGGTGCGCCGCAGCGGGTGAAGCCGCTCCTCGCGCAGGAGAAGAAGCGCATCGCCCGCGTCATCGGCGAGACACCGATCTACGACTTCATCATCGGCACCGGAGACGGCCAGATCCCGCTGAAGAAGCTGCAGTCGACCCTGATGAAGCTGCCGCGCAACATCACGGCCGCCCAGGTCGACGCGCTGGAGACCCGCCTCGCCGCACTGGCCAGCCGCGGCGCCGCGCTGCCCAAGGGCCCGATGCCCGCCGGCGCCAAGATGCGCAACGTCCAGCGCACCCTCCGCCGCCGCGGCTGAGAACGTTCCCCCAGCCTTTCCACCAGCAACAAGAGGCCCGCCGCACATCTCGTGCGGCGGGCCTCTTCGCGTGTCCGGGCTGTTCGGGCTATTTGAGCGTCCGGGCTATCTGACCTTGATGACGACCGTGCCGGCGGCCTTGTCGTGCAGGCACCGCCCGTCCGCGTCCCAGACCAGCGCCGGGATCAGCGGGAAGATGAGGACCGTGCGCAGCAGCGCGCGGGGCAGGTGCACGAACGCCTTGCCGTCGATGCGCGCCACCCGCAGCCCGAACAGCGCGTGCCCCGGAGTGAACCCGAAGTACGCCACCGCCACGACGGTGATGACGAACCAGGCCAGCAGGCTCCAGTTGCGCGGCAGGTCGGGGCGCGTGAAGACCGCCGCGACACCCGCGGAGAGCAGGAAGTCGACGAGGATGGCGAACGTGCGCCGTCCGATGGAGGCGATCGAACCGGGACCCTTCTCCGGGAACCCGTGACGCTCGCCACGCCAGCGCTGCTGAGTGCCGTCGTTCGACTCACCGCCCGGCTCCAACACCGAACGGGGTCCCGACAGCCACGAACCGGTCCACCTGCTCACTCCTCCAGAGTAAGCCCGTGAACATCGGGTGAGGACGGGCAGGTCGTCTTGCCCCCTCGGACCGTCCCGTTAACACTGGCGAAACATCCGAGTGACGGACGGGCAACACCGCCGACATACGGTCGCTCGCGATGACCAGCCGTTGTCCATAGTCAAGGAGTCGACGAGGGTGTTCAAAAATTCCGACGAGGTGCTGAAGTTCATCTCCGACGAGGGCGTCAAGTTCGTCGACGTGCGGTTCAGCGACCTGCCCGGCGTGATGCAGCACTTCACGCTGCCGGCCAAGGCGTTCGACGCCGACGCGATCGAAGAGGGTCTCGCCTTCGACGGCTCCTCCGTGCGCGGCTTCCAGTCCATCCACGAGTCGGACATGCTGCTGCTGCCCGACCTCTTCACGGCGCGCCTGGACCCGTTCCGCATCGAGAAGACGCTGATCGTCAACTTCTTCGTGCACGACCCGTTCACGCGTGAGGCGTACAGCCGCGACCCGCGCAACATCGCGCGCAAGGCCGAGCAGTACATCACCGACTCGGG
>JASLAV010000266.1 GCA_030146905.1 Lentzea sp.
GCCGAAGGGGATTCGGGCGCCCGGCACGCACCTGCCCGGCGTGATCACGGCCGGTACGTTCCACCAGGACGGCGAAAAGGTCTTCTGGGCGGTCCGCGACGCGCAGAAGGCGGTGGTCGTGGAACTGGCGGACGAGCACTACACCCGTCTGGTCGTCGAGGCCGACGACCCGCGCGCGGTGGTGGCCATGGTCGAACAGGCGACGAGCCGGTGATCGTCAAAGCAGCTTCGGCACTCGTGGCGGCGGTCCTCGCCGCGAGCGTCACGCCCACCGCCGTGCTCGCCGCCGGCGGCCACAACTCCACTTGGCTACCCGCACGCGACGAACAGGTGTCCTTCGTCGTCGAGGGAACGACCACCTACGGGACGCTCCACGTGTCGGCGCGGCGGCGCGGTGAACGCCTGCCGGCGGCCCTTCTGCTGCCGGGCAGCGGTCCCACCGACCGCGACGGCAACCAGCCGCCGTCGCTCACGCCGAACACCATCCGCGACCTCGCCGGCGCACTGGCCCGTGACCGGGTGGTGACCCTCCGGTTCGACAAGTACGGAACGGGCCGCACAGGACTGGGAGCCTGGGCCGATCGGACTCAGGACATCGACTACCCGGCCTTCGTCCGCCAGGCCGCGGCAGCCCGAGATCACCTGCAACGCCGTCCTGAGGTGGCACGGGACAGGGTGGCCCTGGCCGGCCACAGCGAAGGCGGCATGACGGCACTGGTCCTCGCCGCGCAAGCACCTCCGCGTCAGCGTGCCGCCGCCCTGATCATGCTGCAGCCCCGGGCGTTGTGGCTGCTGGACGTGCTCGCCATGCAGCTGCACGACCAGAATCAGGCAACTCGTCGACGCCGGAGGACTGACCGAGCGGGAAGGGGAGACGATCGACCGGGCGATCGACGCCGCCGTCGCGGACCTGCGAGGCGGCCGTCCCGTCGACACGACAGCCATGCCGGCACCGCTCGCAGCACTCTTCCAGTCGCTGGCGGGGCCGAACCGCCGGTTCGTGACGACGGACGACGCGGTCTTCCCGCCCGACGTCGCACGCGGGCTGCCGCGGATGCCCGTGCTCCTGACGTGCGGCGAGCTGGACCCCCAGGTGCCCTGCCACACGACCGACCAGCTGGCATCCGTCGTGGGCCACCGCGTGGTGCTCCCCGGTGTCGGCCACCCGATGACCACCACCGGCGGGACGCTCTCGCCTGTCCTGACCCGTGAGCTCAGCGCCCTGCGCTGGTGACCGGTCTGCCCGGCAGACGGGAGACGGGAGGCGCGCGAAGCGTGAATTGCGGCAAGAAGTGAAAAGCAGAGAAGCAGGCCGAGGCGAATCTCGACCTGCTTCTCTGGAGTACGCCGCCAGGGACTCGAACCCCGGACCCGCTGATTAAGAGTCAGCTGCTCTAACCAACTGAGCTAGCGGCGCTTGTTTGTGTGCCGGTTACTTGCCGTTCCGACGGGAAGAACGTTAGCACACGGCCGTCGCGCGCTCCCAATCGGCTGGTCAGCACCCGTGCGGGGTGCAAGAGCCACGTAACGATCCGGCCACTTGCGCAACTTCGGGGTACCCCGTGTCGTCACCTAATCGGGGGACGCCAAACACCTTCGTGCAGGCAGTCTCGGGAGTGGTGACAAGCAGATCGGGAGTGCGGCGATGGGGATGTGGGGCAGGCGCGGTCGTGGGGTGGTCACGGCGGGACTCGCTGTGATTCTGATCGCAGGCTGTTCGGGGGGCGGTGAAGGGGCGAGCATCGCCTCCGGCGGGGAGTCGAGTGCACCTCCTCCGCCGCCGAAGCCGGTCACCCTGACGCTGGCGCTGAACAACGGCGCGGCCGACGTGTCGCCGGGGCTGCCGGTCATCGCCACGGCGGCCGACGGGAAGCTCACCGACGTCAAGCTGACCAACGCCGAGGGCAAGGTCGTCGAGGGGAAGATGAACCCCGAGTCGACGCAGTGGACCAACTCGGAGCCGCTCGGGTACGCGAAGTCGTACAAGCTCGTCGCCACGGCGACCGGTGAGGACGGCAAGCCGCAGACCAAGGAGTCGTCCTTCACCACGGTGAAGCCGCGCACGCTCACGTACGTGTCGACGAACCCGCAGGACGGCACCACGATCGGTGTCGGGCAGCCGCTGGCCTTCTACTTCGACGAGCCGGTGGCCGACAAGGTCGCGGCCGAGAAGATGCTGGAGATCACCACCGAGCCCAAGGTCGAGGGCGCCTTCTACTGGTTCAACAAGAAGGAGGTGCACTGGCGTCCCGAGAAGTTCTGGAAGCCGGGCACCAAGATCACCATGCACGTCAAGGTCTACGGCAAGCACGTCGGTGACGGCATCTACGGCCAGGAGGACCGCACGATCACGACCACGGTCGGCGACGAGGTCATCCACGAGGCCGACGGGCAGACGCACCAGGTGACCACCAAGGTCAACGGCCAGGTCGTGCGGACCATGCCGACCTCGATGGGCAAGCCGGCCGACGCCACGCCCACCGGCACGTACGTGCTGATGGAGAAGTACAACCACATGATCATGGACTCGACGACGTACGGCCTGGCGCTCGAGAACGGCGGTTACAAGACCCCGGTCGACTGGGCCTACCGCATGTCCAACAGCGGCATCTTCTTCCACGGCGCGCCGTGGTCCATCGGCGACCAGGGCCACCGCAACGTGAGCCACGGCTGCCTCAACCTGTCGCCGGAGAACGCCAAGTGGGTGTTCGACAACAGCAAGCAGGGTGACGTCGTCATCGTCACCAACTCCGGTGGCCCCGCGCTGGAGCCGTGGGACGGCTTCGGCGACTGGCAGGTGCCGTGGGCGACCTGGGTGCAGGGCAACCGCTGACGTCCTAGGAGACCGTCACCTGACCGTGTGCCACGGTCAGGTGACGGTTCACCTGCACCGCCTCCAGCATCCGCCGGTCGTGCGTCACGAGCAGCAACGTGCCGGCGTAGTTCTCCAGCGCCTGCTCCAGCTGTTCGATCGCGGCCAGGTCGAGGTGGTTCGTCGGCTCGTCCAGCACCAGCAGGTTCACCCCGCGCCCCTGCAGCAACGCCAGCGCCGCCCGCGTCCGCTCGCCCGGTGACAGCGACCCTGCCGGACGCATCACGTGCGCCGCCCTCAGCCCGAACTTCGCCAGCAACGTCCGCACGTCGGCCGGCGTCATCTCCGGCACGGCCTCCTGGAACGCGTCCACGAGCGGCAGGTCGCCCAGGAAGAGCCCTCGTGCCTGGTCCACCTCGCCGACCACCACGCCGGAGCCCAGCGTCGCGTAGCCGGAGACCGGCTCGACGCGCCCCAGCAACGCGGCCAGCAGCGTCGACTTGCCCGCGCCGTTCGCACCGGTGATCGCGACCCGGTCCGCCCAGTCGATCTGCAGGTCCACCGGGCCCAGCCGGAAGTCACCGCGCTCGACGACGGCCGCCCGCAACGACGCCACGACCGCACCGGAACGCGGTGCCGCGGCGATCTCCATCCGCAGCTCCCACTCCTTGCGGGGCTCCTCGACGACGTCCAGGCGTTCGATCATGCGGTCGGTCTGACGTGCCTTCGATGCCTGCTTCTCCGTGGCGTCGGCGCGGAACTTGCGGGCGCTCTTGTCGTTGTCGCCCGCCTTGCGCCGGGCGTTCTTCACGCCCTTGTCCATCCACGCCCGCTGCATGCGCGCACGGGCCTCCAGCGAGGCCTTCGTGTCGGCGAACTCGTCGTAGTCGTCACGGGCGTGCTGACGGGCCCGCGCCCGTTCTTCGAGGTACGACTCGTAGCCGCCGCCGTACAGGCGCACGGCTTGCTGGTGCAGGTCGAGCTCCAGCACGCTCGTCACCGTCCTGGCCAGGAACTCGCGGTCGTGCGACACCAGCACCGTCGCGGCGCGCAGTCCCGTGACGAACTTCTCCAGCCGCTCCAGGCCGTCGAGATCCAGGTCGTTGGTCGGCTCGTCGAGCAGGAAGACGTCGTAGCGGCTCAGCAGCAACGACGCCATGCCCGCCCGCGCGGCCTGGCCGCCGGACAGGGAGGGCATCAGCGCGTCCAGGCCCACCGTCAGGCCGATGTCGCCGAGCACCTCCAGCGAGCGCTCCTCCAGGTCGGCACCGCCCAGTGCGAGCCACCGGTCCAGTGCGTCCGAGTAGCCCTCGTCGTTGCCGGCGGTCAACGCCTCGGTGGCGCGGTCCAGTTCCGCCTGGGCCGCGGCCACACCGGTGCGGCGGGCCAGGAAGTCGCGCACCGTCTCACCTTCGAGGCGTTCCGGCTCCTGCGACAGGTGCCCCACGTTCGCGGAGGGCGGGTTGAGCGTGACGCGGCCCTGCTCCGGCGGGATCAGGCCGGCCAGCGTCCGCAGCAGCGTGGACTTGCCCGCGCCGTTGACGCCCACGAGCCCGATGACGTCGCCGGGGGCGACCACCAGGTTCAGGCCGGAGAACAGGACGCGGTCACCGTGACCGGCGGCGAGGTCCTTGGCGACGAGCGTGGTCATGAACACTCTCCGGCTGCGCAGAAACGGGGCCCGTGTAGGCGCGGAGCGCCACATGGCCGGGGGTCCGGGGGCTTGTCCTCGGCGTGGGCCTGGGGGCTCGGCCCTCAGAAAACACGACGAAGCCGGATTGCGTTCGCGCTTTCTGCGAACGCAATCCGGCTTATCAGGGTGAGTGACGGGACTTGAACCCGCGACACCTGGGATCACAACCCAGTGCTCTACCGGCTGAGCTACACCCACCATCACCGGTCGTTGACCGGCGGGGAAAGCATAGCAACGAGAGCTGCCGATGTTGAAATCGGGGGTCAGTCGGTCTTCTTCAGCAGGTCAGCGGCCACGGCCTGGGCCTGTTCGCTCGTCGGACCCGGCTGCGGCACGAAGGCGGTGCGCCGGTAGTACGCGAGCTCCCTGATCGACTCGACGATGTCCGCGAGCGCCCGGTGCGCGAGACCCTTGCCCGGCTGCGCGTAGTAGATGCGCGGGTACCAGCGCCGGCACAGCTCCTTGATCGACGACACGTCGACCATCCGGTAGTGCAGGTGCGCGTCCAGTGCCGGCATGTCGCGGGCGATGAAGCCGCGGTCGGTGGCGATGGAGTTGCCGGCCAGCGGAGCGGTCCGCGGGTCGGGGACCCACTCCTTGATGTAGGCCAGCACGGCGGCCTCTGCCTCTTCCAGCGTCACGGCGGAGGCGCGCACCTCCTCGGTCAGTCCCGACTTGGCGTGCATCTCCATGACGACATCCGGCATCGAGGCGAGCACGTCGTCATCAGCGTGGATCACAATGTCCACGCCGTCGCCGAGCACGTTCAGCTCGGCGTCCGTGACCAGTGCCGCGATCTCGATCAGAGCGTCCTTGCCCAAGTCGAGTCCGGTCATCTCGCAGTCGATCCACACCAGACGATCCATCACCCCGGGAACATTACTGCGCGGAGCGTCAACTTCGAGTGGCGGCGTGCGGCAACATGGTTACGCTCACCGTGCATGACGGCTCACGCTGAGATCGCCGCCGGGTACGCGTCCGAGGGCGCGGCCGTCGAGCTCGGCGCCGTGCTGGTCGGCGGAACGGTGGAACCGGCCGCCCACGTCCGCATCCCGCTGTCCATGGTCAACCGCCACGGACTTGTCGCGGGCGCAACGGGAACAGGGAAGACGAAGACGCTGCAGCTGCTCGCCGAACAGCTGTCGGACAACGGCGTGCCGGTGCTGATGGCGGACGTGAAGGGCGATCTGTCCGGTCTGCACCGGCCAGGTCAGGACAGCGACAGGACGAGGGCGCGCGCCGCGGACACCGGCGACGACTGGCAGCCGCGGTCGTACCCCGTGCAGTTCCTCTCGATCGGCACCGGTGGCGTCGGTGTGCCGCTGCGGGCGACCGTCACGAGCTTCGGGCCGATCCTGCTGTCGAAGGTGCTGGGCCTGAACGACACCCAGGAGTCGACGCTCGGCCTGATCTTCCACTGGGCCGACTCGAAGGGCCTGCCGCTGCTCGACGTCAAGGACCTGCGCAGCGTCATCCAGCACCTCACCGGTGACGAGGGCAAGGCCGACCTCAAGGGCATCGGCGGTGTCTCGGCCTCCACGGCGGGGGTGATCCTGCGGGCCCTGGTCAACCTGGAGGCGCAGGGCGGCGACAGGTTCTTCGGCGAACCCGAGCTCGACCCGGCCGACCTGATGCGCCGGCGCGACGGCAAGGGCGTCATCAGCCTGCTGGAGCTCGCCGAGCTGCGGGGCGACCCCGCGCTGTTCTCGACGTTCCTGATGTGGCTGCTGGCCGAGCTGTTCGAGACGCTGCCGGAGGAGGGCGACGTCGAGAAGCCCGAGCTCGTGTTCTTCTTCGACGAGGCGCACCTGCTGTTCTCCGACGCCTCCAAGGCGTTCCTCGACCAGATCACCCAGACCGTGAAGCTCATCCGCAGCAAGGGGATCGGCGTCTTCTTCTGCACGCAGCTGCCGACCGACATCCCGAACGACGTGCTGTCGCAGCTCGGCGCACGCGTCCAGCACGCACTGCGCGCGTTCACGCCGGACGACCAGAAGGCGTTGGCGCGCACGGTGAAGACGTACCCGACCACCCCGCACTACGACCTGGAGAAGGCGCTCACGTCGCTCGGCACCGGCGAGGCGGTCATCACGGTGCTCAGCGAGAAGGGCGCGCCGACACCGGTCGCGTGGACCCGGTTGCGGGCGCCGCGGTCGTTGATGGACACCATCGGCGACGACGCGATCAGGCAGGCCGCCCAGAGCTCCGACCTCCACGGCAGGTACGCGCAGACCGTCGACCGCGAGTCGGCCTACGAGCAGCTGATGCGGAAAGTCGTGCCGCCCCAACAGGAACAGGCCCCGGAGCCTCCTGCGGACAAGGAGGAACCGGGGCTCGTCGAGAAGGTGCTCGGCAACAGCGCCGTGAAGTCGTTCCTGCGGTCAGCCGGCAGCGCCCTGGCGCGCGAGATCACGCGGGGCCTCTTCGGGACCTCGCGCAAGCGACGCTGACAGCACGGCCGCGCCGATGCAGAGCGCGCCGGCGACGTACCAGGCCAGGTCGTAGCTGCCCAGGTGGTCGCGGGTGAGGCCTGCGGCGGACGCGGCCAGCGCGGCACCGAGCTGGTGGGAGGCGAACACCCAGCCGAACACGACGGGCCCCGACATGCCGAAGTACTGACGGCACAACGCCACGGTCGGCGGCACGGTCGCGACCCAGTCCAGGCCGTAGAAGATGATGAACACCAGCATCGACGGGTGCGCCGACTCGCCGAACAGCTGCGGCAGCAGCATCAGCGAGAGACCGCGCAGCGCGTAGTAGGCCGCGAGCAG
>JASLAV010000308.1 GCA_030146905.1 Lentzea sp.
GGTCTCCTGGGTGGTCTCGGCGCGGATGGCGTTGTCGAGGCTGGTCATGCCACCGGGCGGTGCGGGCAGCACGCCGGTGGCGGGCGGGCCGCCGGCCGCGAGGTCGTGGTCGAGCGAGGCGAACAACGGTTCGGCGACCGCGGCGGACACCGGTGTCACCAGCCCGGCGACCTGCGCGGCGAGCTTGTGCGACCACAGCGGCGCCGGCACCGGCATCCTGACCGGGAGCCGCAGCACCCGCGCACAGCGCTGCACCAGTTCGAGGTAGCTGAGCTGTTCCGGTCCCGGCACGTCGAACACGCCGCCGACCGGTTCCGGGAGGTCCGCGGCGGCCACCAGGAAGTGCACGACGTCGGCGACCGCGACCGGTCTGCTGGTGTTGTGCATCCACGACGGCACCGGTACCCACGGCGTGAGCCGCGCGGACGACCGCAACAGCTCGAAGCTCGCCGAACCGGCACCGATGATCATCGACGCCTGCAGCACGAGCGCGGGCACTCGCCCCGCGGCCAGCACGTCACCGACCTCGGCCCGTGAGGTGAGGTGCTCCGACACGCCGGGGGAGCCGGGACGCGGCCCCCCGACGTAGACGATCTGGCGAACCGCCGTGTCCGCCGCCGCTTCCGCCAGCACGGCGGCGGCCTCGCGGTCGACGCCGGCGAAGTCCCGCCGGTCCAGCGAGTGCACGAGGAAGTGCACGACCTCGTTGCCCGCCAGTGCTTTCCGGACTGCCCGTGGGTTCGTGGCGTCGCCGACGTGCACCATCACCCCGGTGGGGAACCGCGCCGCCTGCGTGCCGTCGCGAACCAGCACGGCCACCTCGTGACCGCGGGCGAGGAGCTCCGGCACGAGGCGCGACCCGAGGTGCCCGGTCGCGCCCATCACCAGGCATCTCATCTGATGCCGGTCCGGTTCTTCAACGCCCCGATCTTCGTGCCGTACAGGAAGAACACCGCCTCGAACACCTCGATCCGCTGTTGCGACGTGAGGCCGTCGAGATCTGCCTCGACCTCGGTGTCCAGCACGTCCGCTTCCGCCGCCAGCCGCCGGTTGAACACCGCTCGCGCGACGTCCTGGCTGCGTTCGTCGACGTCCGCGTGGAACAGCCGCCGCAGGTCGCAGTCGTGCGGCAACGGGCGTCGGACGAGCTCGGCGGGATAGCGGGCGTTCATGACGCGCGCCGCCGTGTTCAGCGTGTGGGCGATGAGCGCGGGTCCCTTGCCGAAGTGGTCGACCATCGCGACCAGTTCGTCCAGGGTCGCGACGTCGTCCTCGATGGTGACCGGTGTGCTGATGTCGAGGTCGAGGCGTTCCATCGCCATCGCGACGTTCGCGAGCACCTGGCCGGGGTCGACGACGAGCTGGTCGCCGAGGTGGACACTCGCACGGTGGTGGTGCGGATCGAGTAACTCCTGCGTCTCGCGGTCCACGTGCGAGTGCAGCAGGTCTTCGTGGTCGGTCGTCACGCGCATGACTTGCCCACTTCTGGGTGAGCGCAATCTTCCGTCCACGAACGAATGACAACGGTTGCGCTGTCATTCACCCGCGAGGTAGCGCTCAGCGGTGGCTCGCCGCGGCCGTGAGCGCGTCGACGGTGGACTGGTGCGGCTGGTCGAGGGCGGCCTGCGACTCGTCGACGAGGCCGGTCAGGCGGCTCACCTCGTCGTCGGTCAGGTCCGCCGCGATCTCGGCGGAGGCGACGTTGGCCCGGAGGTGGCCGGGGTTCTTCGTGCCGGGGATGACGACCACGGCGGGGGAGCGCCGCAGCAACCAGGCCAGCGCGATCTGCGCCGGTGTCACGCCGAGGCGCCGTGCGGGACCCGTCAGCTCGCCGTAGCCGGTGAGCAGCCCGGAGGCCAGCGGGAAGTACGGGACGAACGTGATCCCCTGCGCCTCGCAGTCCGCGAGGACCTCCACGCCGCTGCGGTCGAGCAGGTTGAAGCGGTTCTGCACGGCCGCGATCGGCGTCATCTCCTGTGCGCGCGCCAGCGCCTGCGGTGACGCGCCGGACAACCCGATGCGGCGGATCAGGCCCTGGTCGCGCAGCTCGACGAGCACGCCCAGCGAGTCCTCGAGCGGCACGTCGCTCTTGTTCGACACGCCGTCGCCGTCGAGCCGCAGGTAGGTCAGCTCGCTGGCTTCCGCGCCGAGGTCGGTCAGCGCCTCGTGCACCTGGGCCCTGACGGTGTCCGGGTGGTCGGTGACGATCCACGAACCGTCCTCGCCGCGTCCGGCGCCGACCTTGTTGCCGATGACCAGCCCTTCGGGGAACGGCCGCAGCGCCTCGCCGATCAGCTGGTTGACCGTGCGCGGCCCGTAGGCGTTCGCGGTGTCGAAGAACGTGACGCCCAGCTCGACCGCCAGGCGCAGCACCTGCCGTGCCGACTCCGGGTCGTCCGGCAGGCCCCACACGTTCGGACCGGCGAGCTGCATGGCGCCGTACCCAACACGATTCACTGCGTTCTCCCTGCTTGTATCACTGCTACGCGAAACTGCGTAGCACTGTCCGTAACAGTGATACGCGCAATGCCGTAGCATTGCAACCCATGGACGACGCGAAGGCCAGAACCCGGCAGCAGATCCTCGAGGTGGCCGCCGAGATCCTGGAACGCGAAGGCGCCCAGGCGGTGTCCACGCGCTCGGTCGCCGCGGCGGCCGGCATCCGCGCCGCGTCCCTGTACCAGCTCTTCGGGGACAAGGACGGGCTGCTCGCCGCCTTGGCCGTCCACGCATTCGACCTCTACCTGGCCGAGAAGCAGACCGTGTCCTACACCGGCGACCCCGTCGCCGACATGCGCAGGGGCTGGGACGCCCACGTCGACTTCGGGCTGTCGCACCCGGCGTTCTACCTGCTGATGTTCGGCACCGGCGTCCCCGGCCGCCGGCCTCCCGCCGCGGACCAGGCCCACGACGCCCTGCTGAGGCTGCTCGACCGCGTCGCGGCGGCGGGGCGGCTGAGGGTCTCGCCCGCCCGTGCCGCCGAGCTCTCCACGGCCGCCGCCACCGGCGTCACCCTCCTGCTGATCGGCACGCCGGCCGGGGACCGCGATCCGGAGATCTCGGCCAGGATGCGCGACATCCTGATCGACTCGATCATCACGGACCCGGTCCCCGCGGCCGAGCCCGGTCTGGCCCCGCGCGCGCTCGCCCTCGACACCGCGATCGCCACCGCTGACGAGGACAGCCTTCCGCTCCGTCCGGTCGAAACGGCTCTGCTGCGCGACTGGCTCGACCGGCTGGCCCGCTGAGGGCGACGGGCGTGATCTCACCCGCGCCAGACGGTTCCCCTGCGCTCGTACTCCATCATCGTCTCGACCCGGTGCGCGATCTGCGGGCTGACGAACCTCTCCACGAGCCACAGCGCCACGTCCAGGCCGGAGGTGATGCCGCCGCCGGTGATCAGGTCGCCGTCGTCGACCACCCGTGCGTTGACGACGATCGCGCCCTG
>JASLAV010000316.1 GCA_030146905.1 Lentzea sp.
CAACGCCTCCGGCTGCGCGCCCTTGATCATGATCTCGTCCACGGCCTCCTCGGCCGCGGTCTGCATCTTCGGGTCGATCGTCGTCGTGATGGTGACGCCGGTCTTCTGCGCCTGCTCGAACGAGACGCCGGTCTGCTCGGCCTCGAGGGCCTCCTGCACCTGGTCCACGATCAGGCCGCGCGGGCCTTCCAGCGACTTCGGCTGCGTCTCGGCGAACGGCAGCGGCTTCGGGAACTGCTGCGCGTCGACGTAGGCCTGGTCGACCCAGCCCTTCTGGCGCATCTGGCCGAGCACGAACGTCCAGCGCTCGGTCGCGTACTCGGTGTCCTCCGACCACGACGGCGTCTGGATCATGCCCGCGATCAACGCCGCCTCGGACGGCGTCAGGTCCTTCATGTCCTTCTTGTAGTAGACCTGCGACGCGGCCTTGAAGCCGTTCGCGCCACGACCGAAGTACACGGTGTTCAGGTACGCGGTCAGGATCGTCTTGTGATCCGACTCGTTGCTCATCTTGTAGGCCTTGACGAGCTCCGTGAACTTGCGGGTCAGCGTCGGGTCCTCGTTCTTGGTGGCCTTCTTGATGTACTGCTGCGTCAGGCCGGAACCACCGGAGCTGCCACCCGTCGCCTGGATCCAGACGGCGCGTGCGATCGCCTTGACGTCGAAGCCGGGGTTCTCGAAGAAGTTCGCGTCCTCGGCAGCGAGCACCGCGTTCTTGACGTTCTCGGGAATCTCCTCGTACGTCAGCATCGTGCGGTTCTCACCAGGAGAGGTGATCTTGGTCATCTCCTGGCCGTCGGCGTACTGCAGAACGATCGTCTTGTTCTGGTCGGCCGCGATCTCCTCCGGCTTGGGCCAGTCGACCAGCGGGTAGGCGACGGCGATGGCGATCACCGGGCCGAGGAACATGAGACCGATCGCGACGAAGGCACCGATCCGGACGCGCTTCCAGATCTTCTTCTTGCGCAGTCGGCGCTCCTCCTCCGCGGTGAGCTCCGGCTCGTCGTCGTCGTAGTAGTCGTCCTCGTCGTCGTCGACGACACCACCCGCGAGCAGGAACTCGTCCTCCGGCTCGCGGTGCGTGATCAGCTCGGGCTCGCGCTGCGTCGGCCGGCTCACCGGCGGCAGCTGCGTCGTCCGCTCCTCACCCGGCTTGCGCGGGGGCACGCCGGGACGGCCGGGGCCACCGACGGGGCCGCCGGGGCCGTTCGGGCCGCCGGGACGGCGTCCACCGGGAGGCGGCGCCATGGGCATGCCGCCGGGAGGCGTCGGGGGACGGTTCACCGGTCCGCCGGGGCCACCAGGGCCGCCTGCCGGGCCGCCGGGTCCCTGCGGCGGACGCGCCGGTCCACCCTGCGGGCCTCCAGGAGCGCCCTGGGGACCGCCTGGTCCGTTCGGGCGGCGTGGGGGCTGCTGCTGTGGGAAACCACCGGGAGGCGTGCCACCCTGAGGAGGGCGTGCGAAACCGCCGGGCGGAGTGCCCGGTCGAGGCTGATTCGGGACATCACGTCTCGTGCCGCCGCCGTCCGGATCGTCTCCGGTCGGCCACTGCGGCTCGCCTCCGCGCTGCCGGTCATCATGCTGGTCGTTCACGTGAAAAGGCCTCCCAGACCGGCGCGCACAAGCACGCGGTTCGGTGGTCGTACTTCGTTCGGAGCGATGTCACCCGTGGGTCATTCCACCGCAGTCCTCCTGCGTGGCTTTTCCAGCCCACGCTTCCCCAGGACGTATGACTGCACCAGGTGGTTCCAACTGCACGTGCGACAGACTTCTACGACGTACACGGAGAACTCGTCGAAGAGGTTCGCCATCTTCACCAGTTCTTCAGGTGTCCTCGCGGAGCCGGCCGCGTGCTTCAGCTCGTCACCGTAGACCCACGAGACGTTCGTGAGCGGTTCCTTCCGGCACACCGGGCAGGGCACTTCGGTCGCCGTCCCGTGGAACTTCGCAGCTCGCAGCAGGTACGGGGACGCGTCGCAGACCTCCATGGTGCCCGTGCGACCGGCGTAGACCTCCGCCAGCAGCGCACGCCGCTGAAGCGAGTAGTCCACCACCTGTCGTTGGGTCAACACGTGACCAGAGTACGTGCCGCCTGCTTTCCGACGATGGGCCGTTCAGGGCAGCAAGGTCCGGCGCGGTATGACGGTGTGCCACATCCCACACTGAAGAGGGGCACCCGATGTATCGCCGCGATATAATCACCTCACCTATCGGTGCAGGTGCGAGGAGGTGACTCGTGTTCGAGTTCGCTCTGCTCGGCCTGCTGCACGAGGCGCCAATGCACGGCTACGAGCTGCGCAAGCGCTTGCATGACCTGCTCGGAGCGTTTCGCGCGTTCTCCTACGGATCGCTGTACCCAACACTGCGGCGACTCCAGAGGGCGGGCCTGATCGTGGAGGAGGGGCCGGAGGAGTCGGCTCTTTCTTGGGGACGTCGGGCTCGCAAGGTCTACAAGCTGACGCCGGAGGGCAAGGAGCGGTTCGCCGACCTGCTCTCCGACGCCGGGCCGCAGACCTGGGACGACGACTCGTTCGGAGTCCACCTGGCGTTCTTCTCGCGCACGCCGGCCGACGTCAGGATGCGCATCCTGGAAGGCCGCAGGCGGTGTGTCGAAGAACGCAGGGAAGGACTGCGCGAGCGGCTGGCGAGGACGGGTGAGCAGATCGACCGCTACACCCGCGAGCTGCACAGGCAGGGCCTGGAGAGCACGGAGCGCGAGGTGCGGTGGCTCAACGAGCTCATCGCGCACGAGAAGTCCGAGCAGGACGAGTAGCACCCAAAAGTGATCAAGGAGGACTCGGCAATGGGCGAAAACCGCCGCACCGTTCGAGTGGCCATCGTCGGGGTTGGCAACTGCGCGGCGTCGCTGGTGCAGGGCGTCCACTACTACCGTGACGCCGACCCGAGCACCCGCGTGCCCGGCCTGATGCACGTGCAGTTCGGTGACTACCACGTGCGCGATGTCGAGTTCGTCGCCGCGTTCGACGTCGACGCGAAGAAGGTCGGTGTCGACCTGGCAGAGGCCATCGTGGCCAGCCAGAACAACACGATCAAGATCGCGGACGTGCCGCCGCTGGGCGTGACGGTGCAGCGCGGGCACACCTTCGACGGTCTCGGCCGGTTCTACCGCGAGACCATCGAGGAGTCGGACGCCGAGCCGGTCGACGTCGTCGCGGCGCTGCGCGAGGCCGAGGTCGACGTGCTGGTCTCGTACCTGCCGGTGGGCTCGGAGGACGCGGACCGGTTCTACGCCCAGTGCGCCATCGACGCCGGTGTGGCGTTCGTCAACGCCCTGCCCGTCTTCATCGCGTCGGACCCCGAATGGGCGGAGAAGTTCCGCGCGGCCGGTGTGCCGATCGTCGGTGACGACATCAAGTCCCAGGTCGGCGCCACCATCACGCACCGCGTGCTGGCGAAGCTGTTCGAGGACCGCGGCGTCCAGCTCGACCGCACCATGCAGCTCAACGTGGGCGGCAACATGGACTTCCTCAACATGAAGGAACTGGAGCGCCTGGAGTCCAAGAAGGTCTCCAAGACCCAGTCCGTGACGTCGCAGCTGTCCCGCGACATCGGCAAGGACAACGTCCACATCGGTCCGTCGGAC
>JASLAV010000463.1 GCA_030146905.1 Lentzea sp.
CTCGGCGGCGGGCGGGTCGACACGACCCAGTTCAGCCACGGCAGCTCGGCGCAGCGGCAGAAGTGGTTCACCACGGGCCTGGAGACGGGCGACCCGGCCCGCTGCAACACGTTCGACACGAACAACCTGGGCTGAGCGGCCGACCGGCCGAAATTGTCAGACCTGTCCGGAAAATGAAAGCAGGGGTCCCCCATTGGCGGGGGACCCCTGCGTCAGCTGGAGCGGACTACGAGGCGACCAAGTGCGAGTGGTCGTCCGCGTGGGCCGGCTTCGTCAGAACCGCGGACGAACGGGCCTCTGCCCGCGTCGAGCGCGGCGGCACGCCGTTGACGTCCTCGGTCGAGACGCCGTAGGCCGCCGTCACGAACGCGATGGCGCCCGCGTTGCGGCCCAGGGCCGTGCGGTCGACGTTGCCGAGGTTGTCGCACGCCGAGTGGTAGCACGGGTCGTAGGCGATGCCCGCCGTGCCGCCCCACTTCGCCGCCTGGGCCGCGGTCTTCACGCCCTCGGCTCCGGTGAACAGGCCACCGGCCGGGATGCCCTGCGCGATGAACTCGCCGTAGTCCGAGCGGCCGGAGAAGTCCGTGCCCTCGGTCGGGACGCCCTTGGCCGCGAAGTAGTCGGCGAAGGCCTTCTCGATCTGCGCCGAGCCGTACGGGCCCGCGCCCGCGCCGACACCGTCGGAGTTGTCGCCGTCGTAGATGAAGTACGCGGCGTTCGGAGAACCGACCATGTCGAAGTTCAGGTAGAGCGCGATGTCCAGCTGCTGCTCGAACGTCAGCGACCGGACGTACTCGGTCGAGCCGATCAGGCCGCGCTCTTCGGCACCCCACCAGGCGAAGCGGACCGCGTTGTCGACCTTCGGGCGGGAGCCGAGCTGCAGCGCGGTCTCCAGCAGGGCGGCAGAGCCGGTGCCGTTGTCGTTGATGCCGGGTCCCACCTCGACGCTGTCGAGGTGCGCGCCCGCCATGACGACGTTGTTCGAGCGGCCCGTGCGGGTCTGCGCGACGACGTTGCGCTGGGTGCGGGTCTCGGTGTGGAAGCGCATGTCGACGGTGACCGGGGAGCCCGCCTTGCCGGCGAGCGTGGTGCCGTCGGCCTGCGAGACGCCGCCGGTCGGGATCTTGCCGGGGTTGGTCAGCGTCACGTTGGACAGCGGGCCTGCGACGTTGTTCGAGACCAGCACGGCGATGGCGCCCGCGGCGAACGCGTTGAGGTGCTTCTGCTCGAACGTGCAGCCGCCGCGGCGGATCAGGGCGACGGAGCCGGTGAAGTCCTGACCCGCGAAGTCGGTCGCCTCGCAGCCAGTGGTGGCGTCTTCCGGGACAACGCGCAGCGTGCCCGTCACGCCGCCGGCCGGGGTCTGCGGCGACTCGGTGAGGATCAGCGCCTGGTAGTCCACGCCGTCGACGCGGGCGGACTCCGCGTCGGTGACGGGGACGTCGAAGTCGAACGTCGGCGTCGTGACGATGAAGCCCTCGTCGCGGAGCTTGCCGGCCACGTAGTCGACGCTCGCGTCGTAGCCGGGGGTCAGGGCGGCGCGGTTGCCGCCGTTGCGGTCGGCGAGGCGCTGGAACGCGACCAGGTGCCGGTTCACGCCCTCGACGGTGACCTCCTTCGCGAGCTTCTTGGCGAGTGCGGGACCTGCTGGTTCTCCGACGGCGGACGCGGTGGCGGTGGGGCCTGCGACCAATGCCGAAATGGCAAGCACTGTCGCCAGCTTGGATCTGCCGGACATGTGAACGTTCCCCTCGTTCGAGATTCGTGAACCCTCACAAAGAGGAGACCCAGGACACAATCCGTCGGTCGGCGGGATCTCAGCTGGTGAGCAGCCGAGCACTCTCCGCTAGACCTTCGACGGCGACGTCCCACTCCGGGCGCACGAAGTCCGCCGCGTCCAGGCGCAGTCGCACGTGCTCAAGGCGTTTTCCGCGTGGTGCGGCGCCCAGCGTGCCGTCGTGCACGTAGCCGAGCTTCTCGCTGACGCGGGTGGACGAGTGGTTGCCGAGCCAAGCCGCCGAACGAGCGATGGTCGCTCCCAGGTGGTCGAACGCGAACTGCAGGACCGCCACCCGCATCTCGGTGCCGAAGCCGCGGCCCTGGAACTTCCTGCCGATCCACGACCCGGTGTTCACCTCGCGCAGCACGCCGAACTCACGCGCGCCGATCTCCTGCACCCCGATGGCCTCGCCCTCGTGGCGGACGATGAACGTGATGGCCCAGTCCCCTGCCGCGAACTTCGCGCGCTGGCCCCAGAAGTGCTGGACCATGCTGATGCCGCCGTCCTCGGGGAGCTTGTCCGTCCACGGCACGAGGAACGGCATCTCCTCCGGGTCGTGCACGCCTTCCTTCGCCACCTCGACGAGCTCGAACAAGCCCTCGTCGTCGTCCGGGCGCAGCTCCAGACGCGGAGTGCGCAGAACCAGGTGTCGCAAGGGCCAGGCGTTCATGATCCGATGGTGCCGGACCTGTCGAGCGGTATTACGGTCGGCTGCATGCGTGCCATCACTGTTCGTGAACCCGGCGGCCCGGACGTGCTCGAGTGGACGGAGGTCCCCGACCCCGTGCCCGGTCCCGGCGAGGTGCTGATCGACGTGGCCGCGAGTGCGGTCAACCGGGCGGACCTGTTGCAGCGCCAGGGTCTCTACCCGCCGCCGAAGGGCGCGTCGGACATCATCGGGCTGGAGTGCTCCGGCACGATCGCGGCGCTCGGCGAGGGCGTCACCGGCTGGAACGTCGGCGACGAGGTGTGCGCGCTGCTCGCCGGTGGCGGCTACGCGGAGAAGGTCGTCGTCCCCGCGCCGCAGGTGCTCCCGCTGCCCGAGGGAGTCGACGTCGTCACGGCGGCCGCACTGCCAGAGGTCGCGTGCACGGTGTGGTCGAACGTCGTGATGGACGGCAGGCTCAAGCTCGGCGAGACGTTCCTCGTGCACGGCGGCGCCGGCGGCATCGGCACGCACGCCATCCAGGTCGCCAAGGCGCTCGGCGCGACCGTCGCGGTCACCGCCGGTTCCGACGAACGCCTCGCGAGGTGCGCGGAGCTCGGCGCGGACATCACCGTCAACTACAAGACCCAGGACTTCGTGGCCGAGGTCGAGAGCGCCGACGTCGTCCTGGACAACATGGGCGCCGCCTACCTCCCCCGCAACATCGACGTGCTCGCGCCGGACGGCCGGCTGATGATCATCGGCATGCAGGGCGGTGTGAAGGGCGAGCTGCCGATCGGCAAGCTGCTCG
>JASLAV010001232.1 GCA_030146905.1 Lentzea sp.
CGTCGAGGTCGTAGCCGATCGCGATCTCCACGCGGCTGGGCAGCTCGAGGCTGCCTCCCGGCGGAGGCGTGCGGGCCAGCGCGACGGCCAGTCCGATCGTGAACATCATCAGCAGCACTTCGAGGCCCGCGAGCTTGAGCAGCGCGTGCGGCCTGCCGTCCACCACGCCCTTCACCCCGCG
This sequence comes from Lentzea sp., assembly GCA_030146905.1. The sequence goes on from JASLAV010001232.1 coordinate 182, forward strand.
TTCGCGCTGGAAGTAGCCGAACACGCCGAGCAGCACCAGGCAGGCCAGCTTGCCGAGCGTCAGCCAGCCGTAGGTGGAGGTGACGAGGTCGGCGGGGGTGACCCGCACGAGCGCGTTCACCACGCCGGAGACGGCCATGACGATCCAGCAGACCAGCGCCAGTTTCGAGAACCGCGTCGCGGCGAGCGGCAGGTGTGCGCCGCCGCGCCTGCCGTGCGCGAGCAGCGCGATGAGGCCGCCCACCCACAGCACCGCCGCGATGAGGTGGAACAGCAGGCTGTTCGTCGCCATGTCGTGCGAGCCGCCGGACGACGAGTGGCCCGTGACGGCGACCGGCACGAGCGAGAAGATCGCCAGGAACAGCAGGACGGCCGTCCATCCCCACGACAGCACCAGGCGGCACGCCACCGCGAGCAACGCCACGAGGATCGCCGTCAGCAGCCACGCCTTCGACTGCTCCAGCAGCATCGCCGTCGCGATCATCTGGCTGACGGTGAACGAGCTCACCGGCCGGTCGATCGCGGCCGCTGTGGTGAACGGCACAGACAGCAGCGCACCGACGAGCCACACCAACGCGAACCACCCGGCAGTGCGCATCGCGGCGTAACCGTCGGCCGCGAGGGTGCCGGACTTCTGCGGTGGCACGAGGAACGCCGCCAGCAGCAACGAGCCGATGGTGACCACCGCGCCTGTCTCCGTCAGCACGCGCACGACCAGCAGTCCCGCGGGAGGGTTGCCGGAGAGCGCACTGAACGCGACGGCGACAAGAGCCGCCACAGCGAAGCCGATGACGACGAGGGGCACCAAACCCGTTCTGGTGGAGCGTTCGATTGGCACGTCCAGGAGCCTACGACCCTCTAGGGTTGCGCCGTGTGAGACGTTCTCTCCTCCTCCTGCTCGCCCTTCTCGCGGTTTCCGGCTGCACCTACCGCATCCAGGGCGAACCCCTTTCGGCGCCGCCGCCCCCGCTGGCCATCGCGACGCCGCGCAAGACGACGGGCGTCGACCCGTGCAAGCTCGTGACGGAGAAGGACCTCAAGCCGATCGGAACGCTCCAGTTCGTCCCCGCGCCGCGCGTCGAGATGCCGAACTCGTGCCTCTTCACGCTCAAGGAGAACGCGTTCGTGCTGGTGGCGGTCCCGTACCGGTCGTTCGACGAGTCGAAGAACATCCAGACCAAGGGCCGTGAGGTCGAGACCGGCAAGCACTCCACGTGGCTCAGCTGCGGCAAGCAGGAGACCGAGATGGTGTGCACCGCCACCATCGCCGTGACGCGCACCGAGTCGTTGATGGTCGCCATCGGCATGGGCGGCGGTGCCACGGAGACCAAGGCGCGCGACGCCCTGGAGCCGATCGGCCTGGAGGCCCTCAAACGGATGCCGGCCGCCTAGCAGCGCGCCTGGTCAGCCACGTCGCCGGGATGATCAGCGCGGTGACCAGCGCCACGAACCCGAGCGACAGCACGAGCGAGCTGACGTGCGCGAGCCCGCCCACGATCGGCGGGCCCGCGAGGAACCCCGTGTAGGCGATGGTCGTCACCAGCCCGAGCTCCCTCTCCCCACCGCTGCCGTCCGCGCGTTTGCCGATGTCGCTGGCGAGGTCCATGACCACGGGGAACGAGAACGCGAGACCGAGACCGGCCAGGCCGAACCCGGCGTACCCCGCGACCGGGAGCGGAACCGCGACGGCCAGTGCCAGCCCCACCGCGGCGAGCCCACCGCCCGTCGCGAGGAGGCGGTGCGGCCCGAGTTTGCGCTGGATCGGTTCGCCGAACCACCGTGCGAGCGCCATCGCGATGGAGAAGCCCGCATAGGCGTACGCACCGGCCGCGTCACCCATTCCACGCTCACGCACCATGAACAACGCCGACCAGTCCGCCGCCGCCCCTTCCGCAATGGCACTGCACAGCGCGACGCTCGCCAACAGCCAGAGAACCGGGCTCTTGAGCACACTCGACCGTTCGGTGACTTCTTCCCTGTGACGCTCCCCCACTCCTCCGGGGACCGCCTTCGCGATAACCGCCACTACGAGAACGCCGACCACCGCCGCGACGGCGAAGTGCTTCATCGGCGCCCATTGCGCCTGCGCGGCCGCGGCACTGCCCAGCGACCCGATCAGCCCGCCGAAGCTGAAGCCGGCGTGGAACTGCGGCATCAAGGGCCGTTGCAGGCTGCGGACGACGACAACCGCGGCCATGTTCATCGACACGTCCATCGCCGCGATGCTCATACCCAGCGCGACCAGCGCCAGACCCATCTGCAGCGGCGACTGTGAGAGCGCGAGCACGGGCAGCAGCAACGGACTGAGCAGGCTGCTCGCCACCAGCACCCCGCGCGACCCGTGGACCGCGCAGACCCGAGCCGCCAGCGGCGCCATGATCGCCAGCCCGATGCTCGCCCCGAGCAGCGCCAGGCCGAGGTTGCCCACCTCCGCACCGGTCTGCTCGGCGAGCGCGGGCACACGCGCGGCCCAGGTGCCGAAGACACCGCCGTTCAAGAGGAAGACCACGAACGTGGCCAGTCGTGGGGACATGGGTTCCAGCATGGCTGAAGCGCTTCAGCCCCGCCAGCGGGTTACGTGCGACCCCTCGAATACGATGCCGACGTGGACTCCGACCGCCGACGCAGGCCGACGCTGGACACCGTCGCCGCAGCGGTCGGGGTCTCCAGGGCGACGGTGTCGAACGCGTACAACCGGCCCGACCAGCTCTCGTCGTCCCTGCGCGAACGCATCCTCGAAGCGGCGCGCTCACTCGGCTACACGGGCCCGGACCCGGTCGCCAGGTCGCTGGCCACCCGCTCGTCCGCGGCCGTGGGCTTCATGCTGCCGCAGGGCCTGTCCGGCGCGTTCTCGGACCCGGCGCTGTCGATCGTGCTGGACGGCCTCGCCTCGACCGTCGACGGCCACGACCACAGCCTGGTCCTGATGCCGGGCGACTCGACAGGAGGCCCGCGCCCGTCGATCGTGACGCGCGCACAGGCGGACGTGATGGTGGCCTACTCGCTGCCGGACACAGCACCAGCCTTGGCCGCCGTGGCAGCGCGCGGACTGCCGCTGGTCGTGATCGACCAGCCAGTGCTCCCGGACACGGCACGGGTCGAGGTGCAGGACTACGTCGGCACATGCGCGGCCGCGTCACACCTGCTGGACCTGGACCACAGGCGGTTCGGAATCCTGACGTTCGCCCTGCACCCGGACGGAGCATCGGGCCCGGTGTCGCCCGACCGCCGTTCGGACGTGCCTTTCCGCGTGAGCCGCGACCGGCTCGGCGGCTACCTCGACACTTTGGCAAAAGCCGGGGTGGAACCGGACAATGTCCCGGTGTGGGAGGCGCGCGGCAGTGATCGCGAACTCGGACGTCTAGGCGCGCGGTGGTTGCTGACCCGCACGCCACGCCCGAGCGCCCTGCTGTGCACGTCGGACCAACTGGCCTTCGGGGCCTTCCGAGCGGCCCGCGACCTCGGCCTGACCGTCCCCGGCGACGTGTCCGTCGTCGGCTTCGACGACGTCCCCGAAGCGGCCTACAGCGACCCGCCGTTGACTACCGTGCGTCAACCCCTGGCCGACAAGGGCCGCCGGGCCGGCGAGCTGGCCCTGAAATTACTGGCCGGCGGCAGACCGCCGAAGCCGACGAGACTGGACGTTTCGCTCGTGGAGAGAGCCTCAACGGCCCCGCAGAAGTGATCC
>JASLAV010000490.1 GCA_030146905.1 Lentzea sp.
ACGGCGGTGGCCGGGATCGGCCTCTGCCGGGCCACCCAGACCCAGGCCAGGCCGTACCCGAGGAAGATCGCGTTGTAGAAGCGCTCGCGGCTGTCGACCGTCGCCCCGGCGTCCTCCGCGCCCGGCACCGACGCGACGCCCAGCACGACGTGGTACGCCCCGATCAGCACGCACGCCACACCCATCGTCCAGGCGAGTGCTCTCAACGTCCCGGCCATGCCCGTCCCCCTTGGTTGACACGTGTCTACTCCGCTTGGTGGACACGTGTCAACTAAGCTTCCGGTCGTGAGGCTGACCCCGGAAGCACGCCGCTCGCAGCTGGTCGACGTGGGCGCGTCCCTGTTCGCGTCGAAGCCCTACGACGACGTGGCGATGGAGGAGGTGGCCTCGCGCGCCGGCATCTCCCGGGCGTTGCTGTACCGGCACTTCTCCAGCAAACGCGACCTCTTCGCCGCCGTGCACCAGCGCGCCACCGACCAGCTGCTGACCGAGGTCGAGGACCTCGGCGACGGCACGCCCGCCGAGCAGATCGCCGTCGCCCTCGACACGCACTTCGACCACTTCCAGGCCAACCGCAACCTGGTGCTGTCCGCGAACCGCGTGCTGGCCAACGACCCGGTGGTGCGCGCGGTGATCACGGGCGGGTTCGCCGCCCTGCAACGCCGGCTGCTCGACGTGGCAGGGGTGGACGGTCCGCTCGCTCGTGCGGCAGTGCTGGCGTGGCTGGAGTTCGTGCGCGTGATGTGCGTGGAGTGGTTGGGGGATCAGGCTTTCGACCGCGTGGAGCTGCGGGACCTGTGCGTCCGCGCGCTGCTGGGCGCGCTCGACCTCAAAGGCTGAGCTCCTCTTCGGTGAACCGGAGAGTGCGTTCAGCGCTTTCGATGAGATCGGTGTAGGTCAGGACCTGCACGCGGCTCAGGTGGGAGTTGTACGACCGGATGGTCTGGTCGACCATCTCGCGGGTCACGTTCGGGAGGCTGATCCGATCTGGATCGCCTATCACCACCGTTCCCTTCGACCGGAGGTAGTCGAAGTCGTAGCCGCGCTCGCTGCGGTGCAGAGTCTGCATCGTGGCGCCGACCTGGTCGATCGTGCGGATGTAGTTCATGCACTGACCGACGGCTTGGTGCACGTCGGTCGACACGATCAGGTGTCCCCGGTGCGCGGTGACGAGCGCTGCGCCGGGTCTCTTCAGCTCGACGATGTGGATGCTGCGGTCGGAGCACACCAGTGGGATGTCGTGCTGGTCGAACGGCATGAGGTCACGCCTCGGCAGAATGCCCTGATACTGACCGCCGAAGAGCCAGTAGTTCCGCCCGATGGCCTGCTGGACGTCTTTTTCGGTCGAGGCGGGGTTTTCGATGATCTCGCGAAGGCGGTTCAACAGCTCGCGCCGGCGCTGGACGGCGAGTTCGTCGCCAGCGCGCCCGACCGCCGTGTGTCCTCGACCGGTGTCGCTCAGCGCCGCGAGGACGTGGCTGAGGTCGTTGCGCGAGGAGAGCTTGATGGCGATGCTCGCGGCGCCCGCGTCGTGGTGTTTCCGCAACCTCCGGAACTCGACGACGTGGTCTGCCACCGCCTGTGCCAGCCCTTCGAACCCCAGTGTGGGATCCGGTTCGTTGACGGCGACTGGTGAGTTCGTGAACGTCAGGTAGGCGATGGCGTCGTACATCTCGTCGTCCACGAGGCGGCGGAAGAAGTCGCGATAGCGGTCGACATGGGTTGCGCAGGAGTCGGAGCGAGTACGTTTCGTCGTTCTCGCGTTCTCTTCCAGCGTGAAGACAAAGCCCAGAAAGGGGCGGAAGCGACGCCTTTCCGAAGTGCTGTACGCCCGGCCGAAGTCGGCTGCGAGGGCAACGGCGTCCGACATCCGGTTGCGGACGTTCTTGTCGCTCGACGACGACTTGAACTCAACAGCTGCGATCAGTTCTTCGTTCTCCATCACCATCAGGTCCCACATGCGGGTGCTGTCGTCGTATGCCCCTGGTAGAGCGGCCGCACCGGACTTGCGGATCGAGCTTTCGGACACCCCCTTCTTGATCAATTCGTTCTTGAACGCCTCGATGAGGTGATCGAAGTGGCGGGACGGCCGGGCAGCCACAGAGTGAACTGTGCGATCAGCGTCGCGTTCAGCCAGTAGCCTTGCGAGGGCTGCCGCGGCGGGATGGACCTCGTTGTGCACCGGACTCTCCAGCGATCGGTGGTCAGCCGCGCTCGCGCACGAACAACGCCTGCGCCGTCGTGCCCACCGGGCCTTCGACGTCGTGCACCACGCTCGTCGCCACCCCGACGCCGTCCGGACCGATGGTCGTCCGCGCGTCCATGCCCACCCACTCGCCGACGGGCTGGCGGTGCAGGTGCACGGTCAGGTCGGTGTTGATGGCGTACCACTTGCGGATGTCCACACGGGACGAGACGCCGCTGGCCGAGTCGACGACCGCGAACAGCAGTTCCAGCGGTGACGGCTCGAAGCCCTCGACCACGGACACGCGCGGGCGGGCCCAGACCTGCGCGTCGCCCGGCGTGAAGATGCCGCCCGACACGGAAAGCCACTCGACGGCGGCGAGGTAGCCGCCGCCCCAGTGGTCCGGGATCTCCATCGGTACGGCGGAGCCCGGGGGTGCCAGGGACTCGCCCACGCCGCCCGCCACGGCGGTGGTGTCCGAGCCGACCATGTGCCACGCCCTCGCGGTGAGCGCTGTGCGGCCGTCGAAGGACAGCGAGGCCGAGAGCAGCTCCACGGACCGGCCCGGGCGTTCGACCGAAGTGGACACCGTCAGGTCCGCCACAGGGACGGGGCCCAGCACCTCGAACGTCACCCTGGACAGGGTCGGCCGCAGGGCCAGCAGGGAGCGCACCAGCAGGGCCGACGGCGGGCCCAGGTGCTGGCTGTCCTGACCCCACGGGCCGATCGTGTGGTCGGTGGAGCGGAACGTATCGGTACCGAGGGGGAGGTAGAAGGCCGTCATCAGTCGCGGTCCTGCAGGGGCTCGGTGTCGTCCGGCTCCGGCCAGCCGGGGTAGGGCGGCGGGGTGCCGTCGAACGCCGGGCAGAACGCCTTGTGGTCGCAGTAGTCGCACAGGCGGCTGGGGTTCGGGCGGAAGTCGCCCGTCGGGGCGGCACGCATGATGGCCTGCCAGATCGCGTCCAGGGTGCGTTCGAAGCGGGCCAGCTCCGCCTCGTCCGGCGTGTAGGCCAGTGCCTGGCGGTCGGCCAGGTACATCAGGCGCAGCTGGCGGGGGACCACGCCGCGCAGCTTCCACAGGACCAGGGCGTAGAACTTCATCTGGAACAACGCCTTCGCCTCGCCGATCTCGCGGGGCGCCGCGCCGGTCTTGTAGTCCACCACCCTGATCTCGCCCGTCGGGGCCACGTCGACGCGGTCGATGTAGCCGCGCAGCAGGACGCCGGAGGGGAGCTCGGACTCGACGAGGAGCTCGCGCGACTCCGGTTCGAGGCGGCGCGGGTCCTCCAAGCCGAAGTAGCCGTCGAGCAGCTTGGTCGCGGAGGCCAGCCACTCGGCCTCCTCCTCGCCGCCGGGGACTTCGAAGAGCGACGCGAACTCGGGGCGCTCCGCCTTCACGCGCTCCCAGGCGGGGGTGATCATCGAACGGGCGCGGTCCGGCACGCGTTCGGCTGCCGGCAGTGCGAACAGGTCCTCCAGCACCGCGTGCACCACCGTGCCGCGCACCTGCGCCTTGGTCGGCCTCTCCGGCAGTCTGTCGACCGCGCGGAAGCGGTAGAGCAGCGGGCACTGCTTGAAGTCCCCCGCCCTGGACGGCGACAGCGCGGGCCTGCGCAACGTGGTGCTCATGGTCCGACCCTAGGACAGGGGTCTGACAATTCCGTGTCCGCCCACCGGCCGGCCGCGTGCGGGTCACCGAACCGCGAGATCACACCCCCCGCTCTACAGTGCTCCCGTGGCCGCGCGGATCAGCGAACGAGAGAGCGGCCTGCTGCTGTTCCGGGTGGCGGGCATCCCCGTGGTGCTCGCGCCGTCGTGGTGGATCGGCTCGGCGATCGTGGTGGCCTTCTACACACCGCTCGTCGACGAGCTCGCCCCCGGCACGCCGCCCGGCGTCGGGCTCGCGGTCGCGGCGCTGTTCGCGGTCTTCCTCGGGCTGAGCGTGCTCGCCCACGAGCTCGGCCACTGCGTCGCGGCGCTGCGGCTCGGGCTGCCGGTCAGAAGACTGCGCCTGTACCTGCTCGGCGGGGTGTCCGAGATCATGCGCACCCCCGGCAAACCCAGCCACGAGGGCCTGGTCGCGGGTGCGGGACCGCTCGTGTCCGTGGGGCTGGCCGTGGTCTTCGGCATCGGCGGGTTCGCGATGACACCCGGCGGCGTGCTGTGGCTGCTCGTCGTGCAGATCGCCGGCGCGAACCTCGTCGTCGCCATCTTCAACCTCCTGCCCGGCCTTCCGCTGGACGGCGGACGGATCGTCAGAGCCGGCGTGTGGGCCGCGACGGGCCAGCGCGCGACGGGCACGCTTGTCGCCGTGGTCGGCGGTTTCGCCGTTGCCGTCGCGTTGGTGGCGTGGTCGCTCTACGGCATCGCGGAAGGCGCGGAAGACCGTTGGCTGCGGTTCGGTGTGTGCGTGCTCACGGCATGGGTCGTCGTCGCCGGGGCGAGGAGCGAGCTCGCGAGCGAACGCCGCCGCACCTGGCCCGCCGGCCTCACCCTGGACGACCTCATCCGCCCGGTGCTCCAGCTGCCGGCGGAAAGCCCCGTCAGGGACGCGCTGAGCACGTCGGCCGGTCGCGGTGTGGTGCTGGTCAGGGCCGACGGCGTCGCGGCGGGGCTGCTCGACACGGCCGCGGCGGAGAAGCTCGCCGCCACGAGCCCGTTCGCCCCCGCGGAACAGGCGGCGGAGCCGATCCGGCCGGAGACCGTGCTGCTCGCCGACGAGCCGGGCGAGGAGATCGTGGAACGGGTCCAGGGCACCGCCGCGTGGCAGTTCCTCGTCGTCGACCTGGAGGGGCGCCCGGCGGGTGTGCTGCGCAGGGAGGACCTGCGTGCGGCCATTGAGAAGGGCGTTTGACACCATTGCGCGGTGATTAGCGCAAGTGGACCGTTCCGACCGGGCGACCGGGTTCAGCTGACCGACCCCAAGGGGCGGCACTACACCGTTGTCCTCGAACCCGGCAAGGAGTACCACACCCACCGCGGCGCCATCCCGCACGACAAGCTGATCGGCCAGCCTGAGGGCTCGGTCGTCGCGTCCGTGGGCGGCACGAACTTCCTGGCGCTGCGCCCGCTGCTGCCGGACTACGTGCTGTCGATGCCGCGTGGCGCGCAGGTGATCTACCCGAAGGACGCCGCGCAGATCTGCATGTACGGCGACATCTTCCCGGGTGCGCGCGTTCTGGAGGCAGGGGCGGGCTCCGGCGCGTTGTCGTGCTCGCTGCTGCGCGCGGTGGGGGAGAAGGGCAGCGTCCAGTCCTACGAGGTGCGCGACGACCACGCGGTCCACGCCATCCGCAACGTGGAGACGTTCTTCGGCGAGCGCCCCGGCAACTGGTCGATCACCGTCGACGACGTGAAGAACCACGAGGGCGAGGTCGACCGGGTCATCCTCGACATGCTCTCGCCGTGGGAGGTCCTGCCCACGATCGCGAAGAACCTCATC
>JASLAV010000576.1 GCA_030146905.1 Lentzea sp.
GACGAAGTCGCCGTACCCGCGCTCCCAGCTCGACATCGCGAAGCCGCTGACGGGGTTCATCTCCACGTCGACGGCGAGCAGGTAGTTGCAGCCCTCGGCGGAGTGCCCGAGGACCTCGTCGAGGAAGTACCGCGCCGCGCATCGCTTGCCCTGCAGGCGGCCCTGCATGTCGACGATCGCGACCAGGACGGTGTCGATCTCGCCGCTGTCCACGGCTACGCGCAACTCCTCGACGGTCAGCATCCCGCGTTCCTCCAAAGGTATGTCTGCGAGCCATTGGCGGGCTCATCTTGACACCGCCTGGTGACGAGCGCCACCCTCAACCACCGCTCAAAGGACTACTAGGAGTCCATATGGCCAAGCATGTCGAGTACGAGAAGGTGAGCAGCGACTACCTCGAGCACCGGCAGCTGAAAAGGGGTGCGGCCGGCTGGGTCCTGCTGGCAGGACTGGGTGTCTCGTACGTGATCTCCGGCGACTTCGCCGGGTGGAACTTCGGCCTCGCCCAGGGCGGCTGGGGCGGCTTGCTGATCGCCACGGTCCTGATGGCGACGATGTACACGTGCATGGTGTTCGGTCTCGCCGAACTGGCCTCCGCACTGCCCGTGGCAGGCGCCGGCTACGGCTTCGCGAGGCGCGCGCTCGGCCCGTTGGGCGGGTACACGACAGGTATCGCGATCCTCATCGAGTACGCCATCGCGCCCGCGGCGATCTCGGTGTTCATCGGCGACTACGTCAAGGCGCTCGGTCTGCTGGACGCCACGTGGCCGGTGTACCTGGCGTGCTACGTGGTCTTCGTGGGCATCCACCTGTGGGGCGTCGGCGAGGCGCTGCGGGTGATGTTCGTGATCACCGGCGTGGCGGTGGTGGCGCTCGTCGCGTTCGTGGCGGGCATGATCCCGAAGTTCTCCGTCGACAAGCTCTTCGACATCGGCGACGGCTCGTTCCTGCCGATGGGCGTGACCGGCGCGTGGGGCGCGATCGTGTTCGCGATCTGGTTCTTCCTCGCCGTCGAGGGCGTGCCGCTGGCCGCGGAGGAAGCCCGCGATCCCAAGCGGGACATGCCCCGCGGCATCATCGGCGCGATGCTCGTCCTGCTGGTGTTCGCCGCCGCGATCCTGCTGGTGGCCCCCGGCGGCGCGGGCTCAAAGGCTTTGGCGGAGTCCGGCAACCCGTTGCCGGAGGCGGTCCGCGCGGCCTACGGCGGTGACACGTTCCTGGCGCAGCTGGTGAACTACGTGGGCCTGGCGGGCCTGGTCGCGTCGTTCTTCTCGATCATCTACGCCTACTCGCGGCAGCTCTTCGCGTTGTCCCGCGCGGGGTACCTGCCCCGGTGGCTGTCGAAGACCGGCAAGCGCAAGACGCCTTACCTGGCCCTGATCGTGCCCGGCACCATCGGGTTCGTGCTGGCCACGGTGATGAAGACGGTCGACCCCGTGACCGGTGGTGCGCGGCTGATCAACATCGCGGTGTTCGGCGCCGCCCTGTCCTACGTGCTGATGATGGTGTCGCACATCGTCCTGCGCAAAACCGCACCGGACCTGCCCCGTCCGTACCGGACCCCCGGTGGTGTGGTGACCACGGGCGTGGCTCTGGTGTTGGCAGTCGCGGCCGTCATCGCGACGTTCTTCGTCGACGAGATCGCCGCTGCCGTCACCGCCGGGATCGTGGCGATCGCCGTCGCTTACTACTGGTTCCACAGCCGGCACCACCTCGTCGCGAACGCTCCTGAGGAGGAGTTCGCGGCGATCGCGAAGGCGGAGGCCGAGCTCGACTGAGCAGGCGGGCGTTGATCCTCGGCGGCACGGGCCTCGTCGGCCGTGCCGCCGCTCGCCGTCTGCGCGAGCTCGTCTGAGGCCGCAACCCCGTTTCGAGCACGTCGTGGCAGGATCGGTCGCGTGAGTGACATTCAACGTGTGGGAATCGTCGGTTCCGGCCTCATGGGCTCCGGGATCGCCGAGGTGAGCGCTCGTGCGGGCCTCGACGTCATCGTCGCCGAGGTCAACGCGGGCGCGGCCGAGGCAGCGCAGGGGCGGATCGCCTCGTCGCTGGCCAGGGGCGTCAAGTCCGGCAAGCTCAGCGAGTCCGACCGCGAGGCCGCACTGGGCCGGATCCGGTTCACCACCGACATCGGCGAGTTCGCCGACCGGCAGTTCGTGGTCGAGGCGGTCGCCGAGAACGAGCAGATCAAGACCGACGTCTTCACCGCGCTCGACAAGGTCGTGAAGGACGAGGACGCCATCTTCGCGTCCAACACCTCGTCCATCCCGATCATGAAGCTCGGCATGGCCACGAACCGGCCGGAGCAGGTCATCGGCGTGCACTTCTTCAACCCGGTGCCCGTGCTGAAGCTCGTCGAGATCGTGCCGTCCCTGCTGACCGGCGCCACCACGCAGGACCGCGCGGAGGCGTTCGTGCGCGAGACCCTGCACAAGGAGGTCATCCGCTCGCAGGACCGCGCGGGCTTCGTGGTCAACGCGCTGCTGATCCCCTACCTGCTCTCCTCGATCCGCATGCTGGAGTCCGGCTTCGCCTCTGCCGACGACATCGACAACGGCATGGTGCTGGGCTGCGCGCACCCGATGGGACCGCTGCGCCTCACCGACCTGATCGGCCTCGACACGACCAAGGCCATCGCCGAGTCGATGTACGAGGAGTTCAAGGAGCCGCTGTTCTCGCCGCCGCCGTTGCTGCTGCGCATGGTGGACGCTGGCCTGCTGGGCAAGAAGTCGGGACGCGGTTTCCACAACTACGCCAAGTGATCTGCCGAGAAGGCCCGCTCCCCGGAGCGGGCCTTCTGCTTGTATCGATCACATGCCCGGGGTGACGAACGACTACGACCGGCTGGCCGATGCGTACAGCGAGTCGAACGAGACCGACGTCCAGAACGCCTACTACGAACGGCCCGCGATGCTCGCGCTCGCCGGCGACGTGGCTGGCCGCAGAATCCTCGACGCCGGCTGCGGAGCCGGCCCGCTGGTCGCCGAACTGCGGGCGAGGGGTGCCGTCGTGAGCGGCTTCGACCTGAGCCCCGGCATGCTGGAGCTGGCACGCCGCCGCGTCCCGGACGCCGACCTGCGCCTCGCGGACCTGGCAGCCCCGCTCCCCTACCGCGACGCCGAGTTCGACGACGTCGTCGCCTCGCTCGTCCTGCACTACCTGGAGGACTGGGGCCCGCCGCTCGCCGAGTTGCGGCGCGTCCTCAGGGCCGGCGGCCGGCTGCTCGTCTCGGTCGACCACCCGTTCGCGATCCACGCCCTGCACCGCGCCGAGGGCCGCGGGACGAACTACTTCGAGACCTACAACTGGACCGAGGTGTGGGACCACACCGGCGAGCCTGTCGAGATGTCGTTCTGGAACCGGCCGCTGCACGCCATGACCGGCGCGTTCACCGCGGCCGGGTTCACCGTCGCCGAGGTCGCCGAGCCCCTGCCGGTGCCGGAGGCCCGTGAGCTGTTCCCCGACGACTACGCGGCGCTCGCGACGAGCCCGAGCTTCCTGTTCTTCAAGCTGACCGCGTGAGCGAGCACTGGCCGACCGACGCGCACCACGTCAGCGACCGCCGCACGCCCGGCGCACTTCGGCGGCGATCGCCGTGAGGTCCAGCGGGCCGGTGGTGTCGACCTCCACGAGCGGGCCGACCCCCAGCGGGCGCACCGGTTCTCCCCACAGCTCGGCGTCGTCGCGTTGCAGGTCCAGGTGGCCGGCGTGGCGTTCGGCCGCCCTGGCGTAGTAGCGCGACCGGGCCACGTCCACCGGCACGACGCAGCGCAGCTCCGCCACCGGGCCGGGCAACTCGGCGACCAGGGGCCGGGTGTAGTCGAACCACGTGCTGTCCACCACCGCGCCAGGGCAGCGGCGGGCGATCCGCAGCACCGCGCGGACCGCCGCACGTCCCAGCCGCCGCGACTCGCTGACCGTCGCCGGACGGCCGAGCTCGTCGGCGAGGGCTTCCTTGACCTCGTCCTTGGCCAGCACCGGCAGGCCGAGCCGCGGGCCGAGGGCGGTCGCGAGCGTCGTCTTGCCCGCTCCCGGCCAGCCCCCGACCAGCACGAACACGGCTAGTGGCGCGACCCGGAACGTCGGCTGGGTAATTCGCGCTCAGCAGGACACCTCGCGGCACCGCCCCCACGCCCCCATACGATCCAGTATGAGGACGTGGGGGCGGCACCACGATGCGCCCGTCTGACCGCGAATTCGCCCGGCAACGTTCTGGGCCACACGACTAGACGGCTGCCAGCCGGTTCATCGAGTGCTGGATCAGCCCCACCAGCACCGCCTTCGACGACTCCCGCTCACGGGCGTCGCACAGCAGCACCGGGATGGCCTCGTCCAGGTCCAGCGCGTGCCGGACCTCGTCCACCG
>JASLAV010000656.1 GCA_030146905.1 Lentzea sp.
TGACACCGAAGATGACCAGCGCGCTCGGGCCCGCGATGCGGGGCATGCGCTTGTCGCGCGCGTCCCGCAGCGGGTTGCGCCACTTGGCGGATGTGGTCACGAGCCGTCCTCCTGGACTGCCTCGACGAGCTGGGCCAGACCGGCGATGCGGTCGGAGAGGTGCAACCTGAGCACCGGACGGCCGTGTTCGACGAGCACCTGACCGTCGCCGAGTGCCTGCGCGAGCTGCAGCTGCGCCAGCGTGTAGGGACGGCCGGGCACCTCCAGGTCGTCGCCGGACTCGCCGGTGATCTGGATGAACACGCCGTTCTGGTGACCGCCCTTGTGGTACTGGCCGGTCGAGTGCAGGAAGCGGGGCCCCCAGCCGAACGTGGTCTGCAGGTGCGTCCGCTTCGCGATCTCCGCACGGAGCAGCGCGAACGACGCGTCGTCGATCCTGTCCAGGTACGCCTGAACCGAGATGTAGCCGTGCTCGGGCGCCACCTCGACCAGCGCCGCAAGCGCTTCCGCGACGGTGTTCACCCTGCGCGGGGCCCAGTCGGTGCCGTGGCCCTCGACCGGTCCGTCCACGAAGGACGGGGTGGTCGCGGACGCGGCGGGCGCGTCGAGCAGCGCGCGCGACGCCTTCTTCGCGGCCTCGACGTCGGGCTGGTCGAACGGGTTGATCCCGAGCACCTTGCCGACGAGGGCGGTCGCGTACTCCCAGAGCAGGAACTGCGCGCCCAGCTTGCCCTCGACCGCGACGTTCGCCGACCCGGTGGCCGGTCCGATCGCGACGGTCGTGGCGTCCGTCCGCGCGTCCACGAAACCGGGGGCGCCGGGACCCTCGACGACGACCGGCAGCAGACCGGTGCCGTTCTTGCCCGTCGACTCGGCGATGAGCTGCTCCGCCCAGTCACCGAACCCGGCGATGCCGGAACCGGTGTCGGCGAAGACGATCTTCTCGGCGCCGTGCGCGTGCGCGGCGCCGAAGATCGCGGCCAGCTGGACCGCGGGGTTGTCGACGGAGTCCTGCGACAGCACCTGCGCGACCTCGGCCGCGTCGTCGAGCAGCGACTCGACGTCGGCGCCCGCGAGGTAGGACGGCACCAGGCCGAACGCGGTCAGCGCCGAGTAACGGCCGCCCACGTTCGGGTCGGCCACGAACACCTTGCGGTAGCCCGCCTCCTCCGACGCCTTCTGCAGCGGCGAACCGGGGTCGGTGACCACCACGATGCGCGACGCGGCGTCGATGCCCGCGTCCGCGAAAGCCTTCTCGAAGATCCGCCGGTGGCTGTCGGTCTCGACGGTGCCACCGGACTTGGACGACACCACGATCACCGTGCGCTCGAGGTCACCGGCGAGAGCGTCGGCGACCTGGGCGGGATCGGTGGTGTCCAGCACGATCAGCGGGACGTTCTGCGTCCGCGTGATCACCTCGGGGGCCAGCGACGAGCCACCCATGCCGGCGAGGACGACGCGGTCCACGCCCTCGGCGTGCAGTTCCTCGCGCAGCGCCTTGAGCTCCGGGAGCAGCGGACGGGACGTCTCGTGCAACGTCGTCCACGAGAGGCGGATGCTCGCCTCGGACTCGGCTTCCGGCCCCCACAGGGTCGGGTCCTGCGCGGTCAGCTTGCTCGGCACCGAATCCGCGACCAGGCCAGCAGCGATCGTGCTGACCTGGTCGGCGTTCGGTGACCTCACGATTTCTACGGAGGTCACTTGGTACTCAGCCCTTCAGTTGAGCCAGTTGGTTCTTCACCGTCTCGAGCAACTCTTCCCAGGACTTCTCGAACTTCTCGACGCCCTCGGTCTCCAGGGCGATGAACACGTCCTGGATGTCGATTCCCACGGCGGCGAGCTGGTCGAAGACCTCCTGGCCCTCGGCGGCGCGTCCGGTGACCGTGTCACCGGTGATCTTGCCGCCGTCGGCGACGGCCTGCAGCGTCTTCTCCGGCATCGTGTTCACGACGTCGTTCACGACGAGCTGGTCGACGTAGAGGGTGGGGGAGTAGCTCGGGTCCTTCACGCCGGTCGACGCCCACAGCGGGCGCTGCGCGTTCGCGCCGTCCGCCTTGAGGGCCTCCCAGCGCTCGCCCTGGAACGTCTTCTCGAACGCTCCGTAGGCGATCCACGCGTTGGCGAGGGCGGCCTTGCCGCGCAGGGCCTTGGCCTCGTCGGTGCCGATCTTGTCCAGGCGCTTGTCGACCTCGGTGTCCACGCGGGACACGAAGAAGGAGGCGACGGAGTGGATCGTGCGCAGGTCGTGGCCGTTGGCCTTGGCCTGCTCCAGACCGGCGACGTAGGCCTGCATGACGGCTTCGTAGCGCTCGACCGAGAAGATCAGCGTGACGTTGACGGAGATGCCCTCGGCGATCACCTTGGTGATGGCCGGGATGCCCGCCTCGGTCGCCGGGATCTTCACCAGCAGGTTCGGCCGGTCCACGGTCTTCCACAGGTCCTGCGCCTCGGCGACGGTCTTGTCCGTCTCGAACGCCAGGCGCGGGTCGACCTCGATGGAGACGCGGCCGTCCACACCACCGGTCGAGTTGTAGATGTCGCGGAACTTGTCGCACGCGTTGCGCACGTCGGTCGTGGTGACCTCGCGGATGGTCGCCTCGACGTCGGCGCCGCGCGACGACAGCTCGCGGACCTGCTCGTCGTAGGACTCGCCCTTCGACAGCGCGCCAGCGAAGATCGTCGGGTTCGTCGTGACGCCGACGACGTTCCAGTCGCGGATCAGCTCGTCCAGGTTGCCGCTGGTGAGCCGTTCGCGGGACAGGTCGTCGAGCCAGATGGAGACGCCCGCTCCGGACAGTGCTTCGAGATGCGGCTTGCTCACTTGTTACCCCTCACTCGGTCAAGGGAACGGCGTGCGGCGGTGACGACGTCCTCCGTCGTGAAGCCGAACTCCTTGAACAGGACCTGGTAGTCGGCCGAGGCACCGAAGTGCTCGATCGACACGATCTCGCCGTTGTCGCCGACGTAGCGGTACCACGGCTGTGCGATACCGGCTTCCACCGCGACGCGCGC
>JASLAV010000680.1 GCA_030146905.1 Lentzea sp.
AGGGCGAGCAGGTCCAGCGTGAAGTTCTCGAAGCGGTAGTCGTCGGCGATCGGACGGCCCGTCGAGTGCCCGTGGCCGCGCTGGTCGTAGGTCAGCAGCCGGTGACCGGCCGCGAGGGCGTCGAAGTCGAGGAGGTGGAGCTGGCGAACCGCTGCCCGGCTCAGGAAGACGCCGTGGGCGTAGCCGAGGAGCGGGCCGGTTCCGGTGAGCTCGTACGCGATCCTCGCGCCCGCTCTCGTGACATACCTGTCCTGCACCACTGCCCCCTCGGTGTGGAAGTGGTCCAGCTCGCACGGCGGCGAGCCGGACCACCGATCAGACGGTTTGCTCGTTCGCACTGCGGAAGCCCCGCAGCCGCAGGCTGTTGCTCACCACGAAGACCGAGGAGAACGCCATGGCGGCGCCCGCGATCATCGGGTTGAGCAGGCCGAGCGCTGCCAGCGGCAGGGCGGCCACGTTGTAGGCGAAGGCCCAGAACAGATTGCTCTTGATCGTGCCGAGCGTGCGGCGCGACAGCCGGATGGCGTCGACCGCGGCTCGCAGGTCGCCCCGGACGAGCGTGATGTCGCTGGCCTCGATGGCGACGTCCGTGCCGGTGCCCATGGCGAGGCCGAGGTCGGCCTGGGCGAGCGCGGCGGCGTCGTTCACGCCGTCACCGACCATCGCGACCACACGGCCCTCGGACTGCAGGCGCTTGACCACGTCGACCTTGTCCCCGGGCAGGACCTCGGCGATGACCTCGTCGATGCCGACCTCGGCGGCAACGGCCTTGGCGACCGCCTCGTTGTCACCGGTCAGCAGCACCGGCCGCAGTCCGAGACCACGCAGACCCGCGATCGCCTCTGCCGAGGTGGGCTTGACCGTGTCGGCCACGACCAGCACACCCCGCGCTTCGCCGTCCCAGGCAACCACCACAGCGGTGCGGCCCTTGTCCTCCGCCTCGTTCTTGGCGGTGGTGAGCTCCTCGCCGAGCTCGACGCTCCACTCCTCGAGCAGGCGCGCCCGGCCCACCAGGACGGCGTGTTCGCCGACGACGCCCTGGACGCCGAGGCCTTCCAGGTTCTGGAACCCCTCCACCGCCGGCAGTTCGCCAACGCGGTCGGCGGCGCCCGTGGCGATCGCCTTGGCGATGGGGTGCTCGGAGGCGTGCTCCAGCGCACCGGCCAGGCGCAGCACCTCGTCCTCGGCCACACCGTCCGCCGCGTGGACCTCGACCAGGCTCATCCGACCCGACGTGACCGTGCCGGTCTTGTCCAGCACGACGGTGTCGACCCGGCGAGTGGACTCCAGCACCTCCGGGCCCTTGATCAGGATGCCCAGCTGCGCGCCACGCCCGGTGCCGACCAGCAACGCGGTCGGCGTCGCCAGGCCGAGCGCGCAGGGGCAGGCGATGATCAGCACGGCCACCGCGGCAGTGAAGGCCGCCGAGGCGCCCGAGCCCGCTCCGAACCAGAACGCGAGCGTTCCGACGGCCAGTGCGATCACGATCGGCACGAACACCGCGGAGATCCGGTCGGCCAGGCGCTGGATCTCGGCCTTTCCGCTCTGGGCGTCCTCGACGAGCTTCGCCATCTGCGCGAGCTGCGTGTCGGCGCCGATGCGGGTGGCTCGCACGACCAGCCGGCCGCTCGCGTTGACCGTGGCCCCGACGACGGTGTCACCGGCCTTGACCTCGACGGGCACGGACTCGCCGGTGAGCATGCTGGCGTCGATCGCCGAGGTGCCCTCCTCGATCACACCGTCGGTGGCGATCTTCTCGCCGGGGCGCACCACGAACCGGTCGCCGACCTTGAGGTCATCGACGCTGATGAGCTGCTCACGTCCATCGCGCAGCACCGCGACGTCCTTGGCACCGAGCTCGAGCAGTGCCCGCAGTGCCGCACCGGCCCGACGCTTCGACCGCGCCTCGAAGTAGCGACCGGCGAGGATGAACATGGTCACGCCCGCGGCGACTTCGAGGTAGATGTTGCCCGCACCGGACATCCGCTGGACGGTGAGCTCGAAGGCGTGCGTCATGCCCGGCGTGCCCGCGGTGCCGAAGAACAACGCGTACAACGACCACAGGAACGCCGCGGCGACGCCGATCGAGATCAACGTGTCCATGGTCGCGGCGCCGTGGCGCAGGTTGGTCCACGTGGCCTTGTGGAACGGCCATGCCGCCCACACCACGACAGGAGCGGCGAGCGTGAGCGACAGCCACTGCCAGTAGGTGAACTGCAGTGCCGGGATCATCGCGAGCGCGATCACCGGCACGGTGAGCACGATCGACGTGGTCAACCGCTGCCGCAGCGAGCGCGCCGGGTCCTCTTCTGCCTTCTCCGCGCTCCCGGCGACCTGCGGGGGAGCGGGCAGCTCTGCCGTGTAACCGGTGCTCTCGACGACCTTCACCAGGTCTTCGGCGGTCAGCGACCCGGGAAAGCTGACCCTGGCCTTCTCGGTGGCGTAGTTGACGTTGGCCTGGACGCCGTCGAGCTTGTTCAGCTTGCGCTCGATCCGCGCGGCGCAGGAGGCGCAGGTCATGCCGCCGATCGAGAGTTCGATCCGACTGGTGTGAACGTCAGCCGCCGTGGCCATGGCCGTCCTCCTCCTTCGGTGATGTCGTGGTGGTGGGCTGCGGCGCTGCCGTGCCCGCCGTGGCGAGGGTGAACTCCGCGGTGCGGACCTCGTCCCCGTGCTGGAAGTCCAGGAACAGGCGGTATCGGCCGGAAGTGGGGACCTCGACCGCGAACTTCACCTCGGGACCGGAACCAGGCGCATCCATCGGGTGAACGTGCAGGTAGGCGAGGTCGGCGGAGCGAAGTGCGACGAGGTGGCCGTTCGCACCGAGGTAGGGTTGCAGGTCGGTGACCGGCTTGCCGTCCTTCGTCACGGTCGTGGTCACCATCGACTCCGCGCCGGGTTTGAGCTCCCCGTCGAGGCGGACCGTGTAACCGTCCACTGTGAACTCACGCGAGTCCGTCTCGTACTGCTTCGGCTCGTAACCACCGGCGACCTGGATGTCCGTGCCGAGCGTGGTCGCGTTGCCGTTCTCGGGCTTGAAGTCGGCGAAGACGCGGTAGCTCCCGGCGGTGGGCAGGGTCAGCGGCACCGACCACGTCCCGTCCGGGGCCATCTCCGGGTGCACGTGCTGGAACCCGGAGCCGTCCCGGCGCACCAGCACGAGGTGCAACCGCTTCTCGTGCTCCACGTCGAACTTCGTCACCGTGCCGCCGTCTGCGGTGCCGATGGTGAACTGGAAGGGCTGCTGCTCGCCGGCGTTCGCGTTGGTGCGCAACGGCCTCAGCACGTATCCGTTGTCCGCGGCGGACAGTCCGGGCGGCAGCTCGTCGTTGCCGGTGCCGGAGGCGGGCTGCGTGGCGCCGTGGTTCGCCGCGGTCGGGGCGGCCTCGCCACCGGACGGACCGACCGCGGCGCCGGCAGCCCAGGCGCCGCCGAAGACGATCGCCAGCACGCCCGCGTAGGCGGCCACCTTCGTGGCGGTGTTCATCTCGTACCCCTTCAGCTCGCGACGAGCGTGTAGCCGGCCTCGGCGACCGCGGCGCGGACGGCGTCCTCCGCGACCGGCCGGTCGCTGGTGACGGTCACCTTGCCGCTGGCCAGCTCGACGTCGACCTCCTGCACGCCGCCGATCTGGTTGATCTCCTCGGTCACCGAGCTGACGCAGTGTCCGCAGGTCATGCCGGTGACGGTGTAGGTGGTGGCCTCGGCCATGGGAACTCCTCGAGTGCTGGTGGGGCTGGAAGTCAGGAGCGGACGAGGCGGGCGATGGCGTTGCTGGCCTCGGCGATCTTCTCGTCCGCCTTGGTGCCGCCTTCGGTGATCGCCTCGCTCACGCAGTGCTTCAGGTGCTCGTCGAGCAGTCCCAGCGAGACGGCCTGGAGTGCGCGCGTCGCCGCGGAGATCTGGGTGAGCACGTCGATGCAGTACTCGTCGTTCTCGATCATCCGCTGCAGGCCGCGCACCTGACCCTCGATGCGCTTCAAGCGACGCAGGTGGGCTTCCTTGTTGTCCGTGTAGCCGTGCATGTGCCGCTCCTGTCAATCGGTCCGTCGCGCGGCCGGTCGCAACTGACCGGGGGAACGACGGGCACTTGCGGCAAACATACCTAAGGGGGGTATGGGTGTGCAAGGGTTTGTAGGCATACGGGGTAGGGGTACGACCCTTCGACGCCGGGCGGAGTGCCGTAGCGGATTGACGACCAGCAGTTGTCCAGAGCGTTCGGGCCGGGTGAACTGGTGTTCACCCGGCCCGAACGTCGTCGAGGTGCCGGCTCTGCTTCAGCAGTCCCTGCATCTCGGTGATCTCGGCCTGCTGCGCGGTGATGATGTCCTGCGCGAGCCTCTTGCTCTCGGTGTTGCTGCCCTTGCGAGGTGGGTCTTGGCCATATCGATCGCACCCTGGTGGTGCTTGATCATCGTTTCCGTCCACCTGCGGTCGAACCCGGCGCCCGTGGCGTGACCGAGCTCGGCCATCTCGTCGGCGGTCATCATGCCGGTTCCGGGGCTCGTAGCAGCGCACGGAACCGTCAGCCGAGCTGGATCCCGGCCAGCGTCGAG
>JASLAV010000728.1 GCA_030146905.1 Lentzea sp.
CCGGGAGAACCCGACCGCGGTGCGCGGGTGCGGCGGGTCGTCCGGCGCGACGTTCCTGCCGTTGTCGACCAGCAGCTGCCGTCCGCCGATGGCCGTCCTCGGCTCGCTGCCGTCGCTGGTGCGGGAGCGGTACTCGACCTCCGCCCTGTCTCCTGGCCGGAGAGCTTTGAGCACGTCCGCGCCCTTGTCCCTGCCCACCAGCGCGTAGCCGTCGATGGGCTTGTCGCCGGGCGTGGTGACTTCCTGGACGATGCCGTCCTTGACGAGTACTTCGGCCGTGTTGGTCGCACCCTGCGTAGCGCGCGCTCGGCCGTACGTGCCCCACAACGGGTTGAAGACACCGATGCCGTCCACGTCGATCCGCGCGTTGTTGAGCTGCGTCAGCCTGTGCGTGCCGTTGAGCGTGCCCTCGAAGAACGTCTCCATGACGCGGCCCACGCCCGCCGCGTCGATGCCGACGGCCCGCCCCCTGCCGGACTTCCTGAGCCGGCCGTCCTGGATGCCGACACCCTCGGGCGCGTTGGAGTTGTCGATGTCGAAGAAGTCGCCGTTGACCGCCGCGACCGCCCTCGTGGCCTGGGCGGAGAGGGGAGCGGCTCGCGCGACGGCGCCGGTGTCGACGTAGCCGGCCTGGGCCCTGGTTAGGTCGACCGACAGCGCGTCACCGCGGATCCAGCTGTCCTCCTCGTACCAGTCGAAGGAGCTGAGGGTGACGCCGGGCGCGACGGGTGCCTCGGACCGCGCGGTCTCGATGCGCCGGGTGATGCCGGCGTGAGCCGGGGAAACGGGCGCCAGCAGGGCGGCAGCGGTGATGACTGCAAGTGCACGTCTCGTCACACCGCGAAACTTAGACTGCTCAGGTGAACACCCGCATGACGGTCTGCGCCTCGCACCTGATCACCCTGCCGGGCGCACCCCACGGCCCGGTCCGCGAGGCGATCGCCGTCGCGCGCGAGGCCGTCGCCGCCTTCGACCCGGAGCTGGTCGTCTTCTTCGGCACCGACCACCGCCGCGCCTTCCGCTCGGTCGTCCCCACCTTCGCCGTGGTGCTGTCAGCCACCGCGCAGGGCGACGTCGCCGGCCCCGTAGGCACCTACGACGTGCCCTCCGCACTGGGACGCGCACTCGTGGCCGACCTCGTCGCGCACGACTTCGACGTCGCGACGGCGTTCGACGCCGCTCTGGACCACGCGTTCGGCCACACGACCCGCGACCTGCTCGGTTCCGTGGGCGCCAAGCCGGTGCTGCCCGTCTTCGTCAACTGCGCGTCACCGCCGCACGCGACCTTCCGCCGCGCGGCGTCGCTCGGACGCCGCGTCGGCGATTTCTTCGCCTCCCGGCGCGTCCTGTACGTCGGGTCCGGCGGTCTGGCCCACGACCTGCCCGGTTTCCGCGAGCCCGAGACGGGCGAGGTGCTCACGGAGGCCGAGCGCCAGGAGTGGATCAGGTCGGTCAACGAGAGGGCGCGGTCGGAGGGCACGGTCCGCTCGCTGGTGCGGACGTGGGACGAGGCCTTCCTGTCCGGTGTCGGCGGCACGTCGTGGGAGTGGCTCGACCAGATCGGCACCGACCTCGTCGAGCGGGGCGGGAACGGCGCGGCCGAGTGCCTCACCTGGACAGCCGCCTGGGCCGCCGGCGGGCGGCCGCTGACGACGCTGGCGCACGAGTTCGACACCAGCGGCCGCGCCGTCGTGATGTCGGAGTGACGGCGTCCGCGTGGCTGGTGCGGTGGCGCACCCCGGGCCGGACGTCAGCGGCTCACGGCGTCTCCACCGTCGCGAGCGCGTCGGCCTCCGCCAGGTACAGGCGGCCGAGGTCGATGAGCAACGTGCCGAGCTCGCGGTAGTGCGCCGCTCGTTCGAGGTCGGGGATGAGGCCGCACGTGCGCAACATGTTCTGCGCCAGCAGCTCGCCGAACTGCGGGTAGGTCTTCACCACCTCGCGCGAGAGCCGTTGCAGGGAAATGCGGAGGAGGTCCTCCGTCAGGATTTCCGCGGCCATGGCAGGATCCCCTCGCTCTCTCGCCAGATGCCGTCGCAGTCCCGGCACGTCGGCCACACGTTCTTGTCGCGCCACAGGCTCACCTGGTGCGGCACGAACGGATCGCCGCACAACGTCTCGACGAGCTGTCCCCCGGCCAGCTCGTCCGGGATGGCGTGACGCAGCCCCTCGTGGGGCGTCCAGCGGAACTTCACAGTTCCATGGTGTTGCTTGGAGTTCGTCCAATCCAGCGCCCCTCTGGGCGTGTCGAGCTCGGACGGCTCCAGGTCAGCGACGTGGAACGAGGCGCAGCCTCCTGTATGGAGAACCTGCGGGGGACCGCGGTCCGCTTCGCCGAGTTGGAGCTCGAATGCTTCTGGCATGAGGGGACGGCAGGCCACGGCGGCCGGTCGTTACCATCCGAACCATGACCATGCCCGCAGCGATCGATGCCGTGCGAGAAGCGTTCATCGGGCTCACCGCGGGCGATTTCGACCTGCCGCCGCGCCACGCCTTCAATGATGGACGGTCCCTCGTGATGGCGGTGCACCACCGGCCGACGGTGTCCACGGCGGTCAAGGTGATGAGCATCGACGTCGAGCGGGACCCCGTCATCACCGGCACGGTCGTCTACTCGCACCCCGGCGGGCACTTCGTCACGGACGCGGTGCCGCTCACCGCCCTGCGCACCGGCGCCGTCGTCGGTGTGGCGACGGACCTGCTGGCCGACGAGGACGCCTCGCACCTCGCGATGCTGGGCGCCGGCGCCCAGGCGGCGGACCAGGTGCGGGCGGTGCACGCCGTGCGGCCGTTGAAGACGCTCGTCGTGTTCAACCGCAACGCCGAGAAGGCCGAGGCGTTGATCGCGGACCTCGGCGACGAGCTGCCGGACACGGTGATGGACGTCGCCGCCACCGCGGAGGAAGCGGTCCGCGGTGCGGACGTCGTGTGTTGTGCCACGGCTTCGACCGTGCCGTTGTTCTCGTGCGACGCGCTCGAGGAACGGGTGCACGTCAACGCGATCGGGTCGTACCGGCCCGTGATGCGGGAGTTGCCGCAGGAGCTGCTGGCCACCGCGGAAGTCGTCGTGGTGGACCAGGTCGAGGCGGCGTTGAGCGAGGCCGGGGAGATCATCCGGGCCGTGAACTCCGGTGTGCTGCGGCTGGAGTCGCTGGTCGAGCTCGGTGCGGCGCTGGGCAATCCGCCGCTCAGGCAGGGGCGGACGGTGTTCAAGTCCGTGGGTGTGGCGGTGCAGGACTGGGCGGTGGCCAGGCTTCTGGCGTGAAAAGGAACTGGGCGCGAACCTCCGCAGCGGAAGTTCGCGCCCAGCTTCGTGATCTCCTCGTCAGGTCAGGTGCGACCTGGGAGGAAGTGACCTCAGACCTGCCACTTCTGGCTGGCGACGCCGAGGCAGTCCCAGATGTGGAGTCTCGTGCCGTCGGCCGAGGAGCCTCCCACGGCGTCCAGGCACTTGTTCGCCTGCGGGTTCACTATGTCCTGGGCACCGGTCACGACCCACTGCTGTGCAGCGGAACCGTTGCACTCCCAGAGTTGTGTCACCGTGCCGTTCGCGGTGCCACCGCCGTTGACGTCGAGGCACTTGCCCAGCGCGCGGATGGTGCCGTCACCGGGACGGCTCCACTTCTGGGCGGCGTTGCCGTTGCAGCCGACGAGCTGGACCGGCGTGCCGTTGGCGGTGTTCGCCCACGCCACGTCGACGCACTTGCCGCCGATGCCGCGGATCTCCGAGCCACCGGTGGACGGCGAGTCGTTGGAGACGCGGACCCAGTCGATCACGAGCTGCTGCGGGAACGTCGTGCTGGCGTCCGGGTAGCCCGGCCACTCACCACCGACCGCGAGGTTGATGATGATGAAGAACGGCTTGTTGAAGACCCACTGGCGGCCACCGAGATCGGCTTCCGTCTTGCGGCCGTAGACCTGGCCGTCGACGGACCACACGATCTCACCCGGACGCCAGTCGACGGCGAAGTTGTGGAAGCCGTCGGAGAAGTTCGGGCCGTTGTACTGGTGGGACAGGCCACCGGAACCGCTGTAGCCGGGGCCGTGGATGGTGCCGTACACGGTGTTCGTCTGGTGTCCCAGGAACTCCATG